>DASSBO010000381.1:0-5427 GCA_035698655.1 Streptomyces sp. | reverse complement strand
TTGCGGGTCAGGTCGGCGTCCTCGGCGGTGACAGCCGCCACCGCGCTGTAGGCCGGCCCCGGCCCGGTCGTCTCCGAGAGGGTCAGCGGCACCTTGACGAGCGGCAGGCCGGGCGCACGCAGGATCGTCGATCGATATTCCGCGTAGAGGTAGGGCGGAAAGACGTCGCGGTCGCCGAGGACGATCTCCCCAATCGTTGTCGTTACCACCGGTGGCTCCTCAGTTCTCCTCGTTCTCGATCTTGTCCGGAAGATTGCGACAGCGCCACTATACTACGCGCGATGACGCCGGACGCTTGATGAAGGGCGGGAAGTGTGGATGACGGGCGTTACGAAGCGGGGATGCGGGTGCGCCGTGAGGTGCTGGGCGACGCCCACGTCGACCAGGCCGAGAAGCAGACCGACGACTTCACCGGTGACTTCCAGGACTTCCTCACCCGGTACGCCTGGGGCGAGATCTGGAACCGGCCCGGCCTGGACCGCCGCTCCCGCTCGGTCGCCACCCTCACCGCGCTCGTCGCCGGCCGGCACCTGGAGGAGCTGGCCTTCCACACCCGCGCGGCCCTGCGCAACGGGCTCACCCCCGCCGAGATCCGCGAGGTGCTGCTGCAGGCCGCCGTCTACTGCGGGGTACCCGCAGCGAACGCGGCCTTCGCCGTCGCCCAGCGCGTCATCCGCGAGGAGACCACCCCCGAGGAGGAGTGAGACCACAATGGCGACCATGCAGCTCACCAAGCAGGGCCACGCCTGCGTGCGCGTGACCAAGGACGGCCGTACCCTCGTCGTCGACCCGGGCGGCTTCAGCGAACCGGACGCCGCCCTCGGCGCCGACGTCATCCTCGTCACCCACGAACACCCCGACCACTTCGACGCCTCGCGGCTGCGCACCGCCATGGAGGCCGACCCCTCCGCGCAGATCTGGACGCTGCGCAGCGTCGCCGATCAGCTGTCCGGAGCCTTTCCCGGCCGCGTGCACACCGTGGGACACGGCGACACCGTCTCCGCCGCCGGGTTCGAGATCGAGGTGCACGGCGAACTGCACGCCGTCATCCACCCCGACATCCCGCGCATCACCAATGTCGGGTACCTCGTCGAGGGCGGGGAGGAAGGGGCCGTCTTCCACCCAGGCGACGCGCTGACCGTGCCGGACCGCCCCGTGGACACACTGCTGCTGCCCGTGCACGCGCCGTGGAACAAGGTCTCCGAGGTCATCGACTACCTGCGCGAGGTCCGGCCGCGCCGGGCCCTCGACGTGCACGACGGCCTGCTGTCCGCGGACGCCCGGCCGATCTACGACCGGATGCTGGGACCGGACGGCCCGGGCGTCGGCGGCGCCGACCACCTGCGCCTGGCCCCGGGCCAGAGCACCGCTGTCGGTGCCGCGCGGTAGGTTTCCCGGTATGCGTATCGCGACCTGGAACGTCAACTCCGTCACCGCCCGGCTGCCGCGGCTGCTGGCCTGGCTGGAGTCCTCCGGCACGGACGTGCTCTGCCTGCAGGAGCTCAAGTGCGCCGAGGAGAGCTTCCCGCGCGAGCAGCTGCGCGAGCTGGGGTACGAGGCGGTCGTCAACGGCACCGGGCGCTGGAACGGCGTGGCCGTGCTCTCCCGGGTCGGGCTCGAGGACCCGTCGGTCGGGCTGCCCGGCGGCCCGGAGTTCGACGGCTGCGAGGAGCCCCGGTCGGTGGCGGCCACCTGCGGCGGCGTCCGGGTCCGCTCCGTGTACGTGCCCAACGGCCGCGAGGTGGGGCACGCGCACTTCGCGTACAAGCTGGAGTGGTTCGCCGCCCTGCGCAAGACCGCCGCCGAGGACGCGGCCGGCCCGCTGCCCTACGCCGTCATGGGCGACTTCAACGTCGCGCCGACCGACGCCGACGTGTGGGACATCAGCCGGTTCGCCGGCGCCACGCACGTCACGCCCGAGGAGCGGGCCGCGCTGGGCGCGCTGAGCGAGGCCGGCCTCGGCGACGTCATGCCCCGCCCGCTGAAGTACGACCACCCCTTCACCTACTGGGACTACCGCGAGCTCAGCTTCCCGAAGAACAAGGGCATGCGCATCGACCTCGTCTTCGGCAACGAGGCCTTCCGCGGCGCCGTGCGCGACTCCTACGTCGACCGGGAGGCCCGCAAGGGCAAGGGCGCCTCCGACCACGCGCCGGTCGTCGTCGACCTCGAGACCGCACCCGGATCCGACGCCGCCGGGTAACGGATTGCGCGCGCCCCGTGGTGGAGCGGGCACCGACGGTGGGACGCTGGAAGGATGAACCTCTCCTTCCTGGGCAACTGGCGCAGACGCCACGGTCATCCCGCGGAAGACACCCTCGGCGACGTGCTCTCCGCGGACCCGGCCGGCGTCAACGCGCTGCTGTCCGAATGCGAGTTGCTGCGCGAGACCGCGGCGCGCGCCGGCGTCGACCTCGACGACACGCCGCAGTCCCTCGCCGCGCTCGACCAGCTCCCGCCCCGCTGGCGCGAGGACCCGGAGACCGAGCTGCGGCTGGGCGGCGACGCCGGCCTCTACCTCGGCGCCATGATCGTCCGCACCCTGCCCGGCGCCGCCTGGCGGCTGCGTGCCGACGGCCAGCCCGTCGTCACCCTCGGCTCCGGACGGCAGCTGGACGTGCTGGCCGACGGCCTGACCTGGGCCGCCACCGGCACCCCCGAGCTCGCACAGCGCTACGCCCAGGCATCAGGCCGCTGAGAAGCTTCTGACGCCCGGGCGTGCTTCCATGGAAGAGTGATCGACGATGCGCTGGCCACCGCGGCCGACCGGGCGATCAGGGAGGCCGTGCACACCGAGGTGCTGCCCCGGCGGCGGCAGCTCGCCGCCCATGAGGTGACCCAGAAGACCGGGCCGCACGACATCGTCACCGTCGCCGACCGGCGCGCCGAGGAACACCTGACCCGGTCGCTCACCGCCCTGCTGCCCGGCTCGGTCGTCGTCGGCGAGGAATCCGTGCACGCCGAGCCGGCCCGCTACGCGGCGCTGCGCGAGGACGCGCCGGTGTGGATCGTGGACCCCGTCGACGGCACCCGGCAGTTCGTCCGCGGCGACGACGGCTTCTGCACCCTGGTCGCCCTGGCGCACCACGGCCAGGTGCTCGCCTCCTGGACCTACGCCCCGGTGCCGGAACTGATGGCCGTGGCCCGGCTGCACGGCGGCGCCCTGCTCAACGGCGAGGCGCTGCACAGCGGTTCGCCGTCCGCGGACCGCGCCCTGCGCGTCGCCACCTCGCACCCCGACTTCACCACCCCGGCGCAGAAGCAGGCCCTGGCCGCTCTGAACACCGAGGGCGTGCAGGTGCGCCCGGGCGCCTCGGCCGGGCTGGAGTACCTGCGCGTCGCGCGCGGAGAACTCGACGCGGTGGCGTTCTCCTGGGAACTGGCCTGGGACCACGCGGCCGGGCTGCTGCTGGTCGCCGAGGCCGGCGGGGCGAGCGCCACACTCGCCGGTGAACCGTTCCGTCTCGCAGGCGGCAACGTCCTGCCGTTCAGTGCGGCGCGGGATGCGGGTACGCTGCGGCGTATTCTGGCGCTCCTTCAGGACGGCGCCGAATGAGGCGCTCCCCGCAGAGCGCCGCCGGACCGCACCACCCGCACCACCCGGACCATGCACGCGCAGCCGCGGACCTCAGCGGCGAGGGGAGAGCCGACAGTGCCAGCCATCCGTGACGCGGTCGTGGTCGGAGCCGGACCGAACGGCCTGACCGCCGCCGTCGAACTGGCCCGCCGCAACCTCTCGGTGGAGGTCTTCGAGGCACTGGAGACCGTCGGCGGGGGAGCGCGCACCGAAGAGCTGACGCTGCCCGGCTTCCGGCACGACCCCTGCTCGGCGGCGCACCCGCTCGGCGTCAACTCCCCGGCCTTCCGCACGATGCCGCTGGACCGGTACGGCCTTCAGTGGCTGCACTCCGACCTGGCGATGGCCCACCCCTTCACCGACGGCTCGGCCGCCGTGCTGGCCCGGTCCGTCTCCCGCACCGCCGCCTCCTTCGGCGCCCGCGACGCCGGCACCTACCGGCGGATGATCGAGCCGCTGCTCGCCCACTGGGACAGCCTCTCCGAGGACTTCCTCGGCCTCGGCTCGGCCCTCAACGGCCGGCTGCCCCGCGACGTGGTGACCCTGGCCCGCTTCGGACTCACCGGCCTGCAGCCGGCCTCCTGGGTCTCCCGGCGCTTCCGCGACGAGAAGGCACGCGGCCTGTTCGCCGGCCTGGCCGGCCACGTCATCGCGCCCACTTCGAGCTTCGCGACGGCCGGCATCAGCCTCGTCTTCGCGCTCGCCGCGCACGCCCGCGGCTGGCCCGTCGCCCGCGGCGGCTCGCAGTCCGTCTCCGACGCGCTCGCCGGCTACCTGGGCGACCTCGGCGGCGTCATCCACACCGGCGTCGAGGTCAAGCGGCTGGACGAGCTGCCGCCCGCCCGCGCCTACATCTTCGACACCTCGCCCACCGCGCTCGCCCGCATCGCCGGTCTCGGCCACGCGTACGCCGGCTTCCGGTACGGGCCCAGCGTCTTCAAGATCGACTACGCCCTGGACGGGCCCGTCCCGTGGGCGTCCGAGGAGGCGCGCCGGGCGACGACCGTGCACCTCGGCCCGACGGCGTCGATGATCGACGACGCGCTGCGGCGCGCGATGCGCGGCGAGGACCCGGACCGGCCGTTCCTGATCAGCGTGCAGCCCGGCATCGTCGACGCCTCCCGCGCCCCGGAGGGCAAGCAGACCTTCTGGGTGTACGGGCACGTGCCGAACGGGTGGGGCGGCGACGCGACCGACCTCGTCGAGCGGCAGCTGGAACGCTTCGCGCCCGGCTTCCGCGACCGGGTGCTCGCGCGGGCCGTCGCCGGGCCGCCGGACCTGGCGCTGCGCAATGCCAACTACGTGGGCGGCGACATCGCCTGCGGCGCCGCCTCCGGCCTGCAGTTGCTGCTGCGCCCCCGGCTGGCGCGCGTGCCGTACGCGACCGCGCACCCGGCCGTCTACCTGTGCTCCTCGGCCACGCCGCCCGGCCCGGGCGTGCACGGCATGTCCGGCCACCACGCGGCCCGCGCCGTCTGGCGCCGCCTGCGCCACCGGTCCTGACGGCCCCCGTGGCTACGCGGGGGCTATCCCGCGCAGCGCGCCCGCGACCGCGCCGCGCAGCTCCTGCGCGTCGGCGCCCGCGCGCGAGCGCACGTTGACGCCGACTACACCAGGCGTGCCGAACCGGCCGACGTGCTGGCCGCCCTCGACCGCCTAAGCCGCACGGCGCAGCGACGCCAGGACCTCGTCGCGGGCCTCGGACGGCCGGACGTCGAGGCGTTCCCACATCGCTCTGGTGAGTGAGTCGTCGGAGCGCAGCAGGCCCAGCACGACGTGCTCGACGCCGATGTGACGGTCCTTGCGGGCGACCGCCTCGCGCAGGGACAACTCCAGGGCCTTCTTCGCCC
>DASSBO010000380.1:0-8959 GCA_035698655.1 Streptomyces sp. | reverse complement strand
GGTGAAGTTGACCACCCACGCGCCGGGCGCCAGCGCCCGCACCCGCTCGGCGACGTGCACCGCCACGGGAACCGCGCGCAGCCCGTACAGCACGCCGCCCGCGCCCACCGTCTCCTGCCCCAGCACCCCTTCGGCCAGCGGCACCCGCTCGTCGCGCACCCGCCCGGCGGTCCCGCCGGGCCGCATGGCGCAGAAGACCATGTCGGCGCCGCGCAGCGCCTCGTCCAGGTCGCCGGCCACGCGCACCGCCGGGGCGTGCGGTACGCCGTCGGCCTGCGCCGCCAGCACCGCGGCGACGACGGCCGCACGCGCCGGGTCGGTGTCGTGCAGCACGAGTTCGGAGCACGGCACCGGCGCGCCGGGCCCACCCTGCGCCAGCAGCGCGCGATGTACCAGCGGCACGCGGAACCCGCCGCCGCCCACGATCGTCAGCCTCATGCTCTCCGTTATAACCCGACGCCCTGACCAGGCATTCTTGACGGGATCACGGTCAGCCATGATGCTGTCGCCGCGCGTCGATCTTATTCGAACAGCCGTCATGCAGGGGGAGCAGGCAATGTGGGGGAGCGGAACCGGTGGGAAACGCCGGGAGGACCGGCGGTGAACGCCGTCCTCGAGGTCCGCTCCGCAACGGTCCGCTACGGCGGGGTCGCCGCGATATCCGACCTGACCCTGCGCCACGACGCGGGCGGCGTGGTCGGGCTCATCGGCCCCAACGGCGCCGGCAAGACCACCCTGTTGAACGCGCTGTCCGGAGCCGTCCGGCTCGCCGAGGGCGAACTGCGCTTCGACGGCACCGAACTGACCCGGCTGCCGGCCGACCGCATCGCCCGCCTCGGCGTCACCCGCACCTTCCAGAACCTGGAGGTCTTCGGGTCGCTGTCGGTCCTGGACAACGTCGTGCTGCCCACCGTCGCCGCGCGCGGCTGGCGCACCGCGCTCGCGGACATGCTGCGGCTGCCGCGCGCCCGCCGGCAGATCGCCGCCGCCTACGACCGCGCCTGGGAGCTGCTGGCCGCGACCGGCGTCGCCGAGTACGCCCACCGGGGCGCCGACAGCCTCCCCTACGGGCTGCAGCGCCGCGTCGAGATCGCCCGCGCCCTGGCCGGCGACCCCGGACTGCTCCTGCTCGACGAACCGCTCGCCGGGCTCTCCCGCTCGGAGAGCACCGACCTGATCGAGCTGATCACCTCGGTCGCCGCCGACGGCGTGACCGTGCTGCTCGTCGAGCACGACGTCGCCGGCGTGATGACCGCCAGCGACCGCGTCGTGGTGCTCGACCACGGGCGGCTGCTGGCCGACGGCACCCCCGACGAGGTGACGGCCGACCCGGCGGTGCGCGCCGCCTACCTCGGTCAGGAGCAGCCGTCGTGAGCATGCAGGGCCCGGACGCCCGAAACGAGGCGCAGGAAGCCGTCCTGCGGGTGCGCGGCCTGACCGCCGGATACGGCCGGATCCGGGCGCTGCACGGCGTCGACCTGGAGGTGCACGCCGGCGAGGCCGTCACGCTGATCGGGCCCAACGGCGCCGGCAAGACCACCCTGCTGCGCACGCTGGCCGGGCTGTCCCGCGCCTGGTCCGGGACGGTGGAGTTCCTCGGCCGGGACGTGACCCGCTGGAGCACGGAGCGCCGCAACCGGGCCGGGCTGGCCCTGGTCCCCGAGGGCCGCCGCATCTTCGCCGGGCTGACCGTCGAGGAGAACCTGCGGCTCGGCGGCTACGCCCGCGGCCGTACCGGTACGGAGGAGACGCTGGCCGGGGTCTACGACCTCTTCCCGGTCCTGGCGGGCCGCCGCGCGCAGTCCGGCGGCACGCTCTCCGGCGGTGAGCAGCAGATGCTCGCCGTCGGCCGGGCGCTGATGGGCCGTCCGCGGCTGCTCCTGCTGGACGAGCCGTCCCTCGGCCTGGCGCCGCTGGCGGTCCGTGACGTCGCCGACGCGCTGGCCGAACTGTCCGGGCGCGGCACGACGCTCGCGCTCGTCGAGCAGAACGCAGGCCTCGCCTTCCAGGTCGCCGCGCGCGGCTACCTGCTGGACCGCGGAGAGGTGGTCACCGAAGCGCCCGTGACGGCGCTGCGCGAGGACCCCCGGGTGCACACCGCCTACCTGGGACGGGCCGCCACCTGAGCACATCCCCACCGACCGAGCACCGACCAGGCATGTCTGACGAGGGAGTAGCGCGTGATGAAGTCCGCACGGAACATCAGGGTGGTCGCGTTGGCGGTGACTCTCGCGCTGGGCGGGGCCGTCGGCTGCGCCAAGCAGGAGTCGTCCGGGGGCGACGCGGCACAGATCAAGATCGGCGTCGACATCGAGATGTCCGGGCCGGCCGCGGTGCAGGGCAAGGCGTACAAGAGAGCGGTCAGACTCGTCGCCGAACAGATCAACGCCGACGGCGGCGTCCAGGTGGGCGACGAGAAGAAGAAGATCAAGCTGATCATCCGCGACAACAAGAGCGACCCGGCCGAGTCGCTGACGGTCGTCAAGTCGCTCATCGACAACGACCACGTCACCGCGATCGTCGGCGGCGGCTCCTCGCCCACCACCATGTCCGTCGTCGACACGGTGGAGCGCAAGAAGGTGCCGCTGGTCTCCATGGGGTCCTCGACCGCCATCGTCAGCCCGATCGCCGAGCGGCAGTACGTCTTCAAGACGCCCGGCAACACCAATGTCGTCGCCGACATGATGATGAAGAGCCTTCGCAAGAAGGACGTGCACAAGGTGGCGCTGCTGACGGTCGACAACGCCTACGGCGAAGCCGGCCTGGAGGCCTGGCAGAACCTGCAGGCGCAGGACAAGGTGGAACTCGCCGACATCGAGAAGTTCACCGACGAGGACAAGAACTACACCGTCCAGGTCAGCAAGATGCTCGCCACCGACCCCGACGCCGTCGTCGTGTGGGCGATCCCGCCGGGCGCCGGCATCGCCGCGAAGAACCTCAAGCAGGCCGGCTACCCCGCCGACCAGGTCTTCTTCGACACCGGCGCGGGCGCCGAACTGTTCATCAAGGGCGCCGGCAAGGCGGCCGAGGGCATGCACATGGTGCACTCCCCGGTGCTCGCCGGTGACGAGATCACCGCCAATGACGCCTCCGCCCGCACCGAGAAGAAGTTCTACGAGGACTACACCGAGAAGTACGGCCACTTCTCCGGGTTCGCGCCGATGGCCGCCGACGCACTGACCGCGATCACCAAGGCGATCACGGCGGCCGGTACGCTCGACCACAAGGCCGTGCGCGACGCCCTGGAGAACCTGTCCTTCCACGGTGCCTACGGCGACTACCACTTCAGCCGGTCCTACCACGGCGGTGTTCTGGAGTCCTCGCTGTGCATGATGAAGGTCGAAGACGGCGCATGGCATCGCGCCGAGTGAAGCTCGCCCGTCGAACGAGCACGGGCACGCGGCGACCGGGAGTGGTCTGAGGTGGAGCAGACCCTCCAGTTCGTCGTCACCGGGCTCACCACCGGCTCCGGCTATGCGCTGGTCGGCCTGGGCATCGCGCTCATCGTCCAGGTCACCGGCGTCATCAGCTTCGCCCAGGGCGAGTTCGTCATGCTCGGCGGGCTGGTGTTCGCCCTGCTCGAGGAGAACGGCGTGCCCGCCCTGCCCGCCGCACTCGCCGCGCTCGCCGCGGCGGGTGCGGGCGGCGCCGTGCTCCAACGTGTCGTCATCTCCCGCGGCGGGCGGGCAGGCGGCACCGATCACAGCATCATGCTCACCATCGGCTCGGCCATCGTCATCGAGGGCCTGGCGCTCGTCTTCGTCGGCACCGACCCGCACTTCGCCCGTCCCTTCAGCTCCGGTGGCGCGCTGCACGCCGGTGACGTCACCGTCACCCGGCAGTACCTGTGGGTCGTCGCCGTCACCGCCGTGAGCCTGACGGCGATGTGGCTCTTCCTCACCCGGACCCGCACCGGCTGGGCGATGCGGGCCACCGCCATGGACGAGGAGGCCGCCCGGCTGGTGGGCATCTCGACGCGCCGCATCTCGCTGACCGTGTTCGTGCTCGCCGCCGTCCTCGGAGCGGTCGGCGGCGTGGTGCTCGCGCCGATCCAGGCGCCCGACGCCGGAATCGGCATACCCCTGGGGCTCAAGGGCTTCGCGGCCGCGGTCATCGGCGGCCTGGACCGGCCGGCGGGCGCGGTGGTCGGCGGACTGGGCCTGGGCGTCGTCGAGTCCGTCGCCACCGGCTACCTGCCCGGGGCCTTCTCCGGCTACGCGAACGCCATCGCCTTCGCGCTGCTGCTGCTGGTCCTGCTCGTGAGGCCCACCGGGATACTGCCCCACAGGCGAGCGGAGCGGGTGTGAAGCAACTGGTGAAGCGCCAACCGGTGAAGCACCGACTCTCCGCCCTGCCGGCCCCGGTGCGCGCGGTGCTGCCGTACGCGGTGCTCGTCGCCGCGCTGCTGCTGGTGCCGTTCGTCTTCACCCGCGTCCCGCCCTACACCATGGGCGACGGCGTCCTCATGGTGATCCTGGCGACCGGGGCCATCGGCCTGGTGCCGCTCACCGGGTACGCCGGGCAGGTCTCCCTCGGCCAGGCCGCCTTCTACGGCACCGGCGCCTACACCACCGCCGTGCTGACCACCCAACTGCACGTCGGGGCCTGGACGGCGCTGCTGGCCGGGGCCGCGCTCTCCGGCCTCGCCGCCTACCTGCTGGGCCTGGCCCTCTTCCGGGCCGCCGGCCACTACCTGACGCTCGCCACCATCACCGTCGGGCTCATCCTCGGCGTCGTCGTCAAGCAGCTGGACTTCACCGGCGGTGCCCAGGGGCTGGCCGGGGTGGCACCGCTGTCCCTGTTCGGCACGCCGGTCACCGACGACGTGAGCTTCTACTACCTGGCCGCGGCCGTGCTGCTGGCCGCCACCGCCGTCGTGCACCTGGTGTGCCGCTCGCTGTTCGCCCGGGTGCTGCTCGCCGTGCACGACTCCCCGGTCGCCGCGCAGAGCGCGGGCGTGGACCCGGCGCCGGTCAAACGCTCGATGTTCGTGCTCGCCGCCGTCTTCAGTTCGGCAGGCGGCTCGCTGTACGCCAGTTGGGCGGCGTTCGTCGACTCCGGGACCCTGGGCCTGAACCTTTCCCTGCAGCTGCTGATCATCGTGACGGTCGGCGGCCGGCGCAGCGTCTTCGGACCCGTCGCCGGCGCGTTCGTCGTCATGTCGCTCGGCCGGTTCGCCAAGGAGTGGCTGCCGCAGGTCTCCGAGCACGCCGGCGGCCAGGTGGAGATCATCGCCTACGGACTGGCCCTCGTCCTCGTCCTGCGGCTGCTGCCCCGCGGCGTCCTGGGATTCCCGCGCGTCGCAGGACTCTCCTCCCGGGCGCCGTCCTGCCAGGATGGGAGGCGTACGGCGCACGAGCGGGAGCGGGAAAGTGAGCACGGGCCACAGCAGCAGACCACCCGGTGAACCGGCGGCCGGGCCGCCGGAGCCTGCCGCGCACCCCGGCGTGCACGGCACGCTCGATCCGCTGGCGGACCTGCGCACCCCGCAGGACCCGCCCTGCGACGTCCACCTGACCGGCACCGTCTTCCTCGACATCGTCTTCACCGGGCTGGACTCCGCCCCCGTGCGCGGCACCGAGTCCTGGGCGCGGGGCATGGGCTCCAGCCCCGGCGGCGTCGCCAACATGGCCACCGCGCTGGCCCGCCTCGGCCTGCGCACCTCACTCGCCGCCGCGTTCGGCGACGACATGTACGGCGACTACTGCCGCGACGAACTCGAGCACGGCGAGGGCGTCGACCTGTCGCTGTCCCACACGGTGCCCGGCTGGCACTCGCCGGTGACCGTGTCGATGGCCTACGAGGGTGAGCGCACCATGGTCTCCCACGGGCACGAGGCGCCGCCTCCCGACCCGGCGCTCGCCGACGGCCGTGCGCACCTGCCGCCCTCCCGCGCCTGCGTCGCCTCCCTCGTCCCCGGCGAACCGCAGCCCTGGGTCGCCACCGCCGCCGGCCGCGGCAGCCGGGTCTTCGCCGACGTCGGCTGGGACGAGACCGGCCGCTGGGACCTGGCCGCGCTGGAGGACCTGCCGCGCTGCGAGGCGTTCCTGCCCAACGCCGCCGAGGCGATGCGCTACACCCGCACCGACTGCCCCCGCACGGCGGCCCGGCGGCTGGCCGAACGGGTGCCGCTGGCCGTGGTCACCATGGGCGCCGACGGCGCTTTCGCGGCCGACGGGCGCACCGGCGAGTGCGCCGAGGTGCCCGCCATCGACGTGGAGGCGCTGGACACCACCGGTGCGGGCGACGTGTTCACCGCCGGATTCGTCACGGGCACCCTGGCCGGCTGGCCGCTCGCCGACCGGCTCGCCTTCGCCGGGCTGACGGCCGCGCTGTCCGTCCAGGAGTTCGGCGGCTCGCTCTCCGCCCCGGGCTGGGCGGAGGTCGCCGCCTGGTACCAGCAGGTGCGCACCTACACCCTGTCGCCGACGGCCGCCGAGGCCGCGGGACACGACGCCGCCGCCCTGCGCCGCTACGCGTTCCTCGACGCGCTGCTTCCGCACTGCGACCGTCCGTGGCCGCTGCGCCGCGCGGTGCCCACGCTCGGCTTCCGTGACCCGCGCTGAGCGGCGGCCGGCCCCGGGAAGGGCAGCGAAATCGGGTCGGGCTTGTCGGTGTCTCGTCGTAGGCTTGTAAGACCCAGCGGATCCGGCACAGAGAGGGATGAGCAGGCCCCAGAGGCCGCCCATGACGCAGACACCGACGAACCAGAACAGCCAGCCCGGTCTGGACACAGCCCGCTTCACCGTCCCGGCGAAGCACCCGATGGTGACGGTGCTGGGCTCCGGCGACTCCCTCCTGCGTGTGATCGAGAAGGCCTTCCCCGACACGGACATCCATGTCCGCGGCAACGAGATCACCGCCACCGGTGACACCGAGGACGTCGCGATGGTCCAGCGGCTGTTCGACGAGATGATGCTCGTGCTGCGCACCGGTCAGCCCATGACCGAGGACGCCGTGGAACGCACGATCTCGATGCTCCGCAAGGCCGAGACGGGCGAGGGCGGCGGCCACGCGGCGCCCGCCGAGGTGCTCACGCAGAACATCCTGTCCAACCGCGGCCGCACCATCCGCCCCAAGACGCTCAACCAGAAGCGCTACGTCGACGCCATCGACCGGCACACCGTTGTCTTCGGCATCGGCCCGGCCGGCACCGGCAAGACGTACCTGGCCATGGCCAAGGCCGTGCAGGCCCTGCAGTCCAAGCAGGTCAACCGGATCATCCTCACCCGGCCGGCCGTCGAGGCGGGGGAGCGGCTGGGCTTCCTGCCCGGCACCCTGTACGAGAAGATCGACCCGTACCTGCGCCCGCTCTACGACGCGCTGCACGACATGCTCGACCCGGACTCCATCCCGCGGCTGATGGCCGCCGGGACGATCGAGGTCGCGCCGCTCGCTTATATGCGCGGTCGTACGTTGAATGATGCTTTCATCATTCTGGACGAGGCGCAGAACACGAACCCCGAGCAGATGAAGATGTTCCTCACCCGGCTCGGTTTCGACTCCAAGATCGTCATCACCGGCGACGTCACGCAGATCGACCTGCCCGGCGGCACCCGCAGCGGGCTGCGCCAGGTCCAGGACATCCTCACCGACGTGGAGGACGTGCACTTCTCCTGGCTGACCAGCACCGACGTCGTACGGCACAAGCTCGTGGGCCGTATCGTCGACGCCTACGACCGCTACGACGACCGCAACGGCACCACCAACGGCTCCCGCCAGGGCGCCCGCGGCGACCGCGGCGGCACCGCTGACGAGAGGCGCTGAGAAGACCGCACCATGTCGATCGACGTGAACAACGAGTCGGGCCGGGAGGTCGACGAGGAGGCGGTCCTCGACGTCGCCAGGCACGCCCTGAACCGCATGCGCATCCATCCGCTCTCCGAGCTGTCCGTGATCCTCCTCGACACGGACGCGATGGAACAGCTGCACCGCACCTGGATGGACCTGCCCGGGCCCACCGACGTGATGTCCTTCCCGATGGACGAGCTGCGGCCCCCCTCCCGCGACGAGGAGGAGCCGCCGCAGGGCCTGCTCGGCGACATCGTGCTGTGCCCCGAGGTCGCCGAGAAGCAGGGCGCCGCGGCGCCCACGCAGCACGGCATGGACGAGGAGCTGCAGCTGCTCACCGTGCACGGCGTGCTGCACCTGCTGGGCTACGACCACGAGGAGCCCGCCGAGCGGACCGAGATGTTCGGCCTGCAGGCGGCCATCCTCGACGGCTGGCGCGACGGGCGCGGCATGACGGGGCCCTCCCCGGCCCCCACCACGACGTCGTGACCGCGCAACTCGTCGGAGCCGCCGTCGCCCTGGTGATCCTCGCCTGGCTGGCGGCCTGCGCCGAGGCCGGCCTGGCCCGCACCACCAGCTACCGCGCCGAGGAGGCGGTACGGATCGGGCGGCGCGGCTCGCAGAAGCTCGCCGTCGTCGCCGCCGACCCGACCCGCTACCTGAACCTCGCGCTGCTGCTGCGCGTCACCTGCGAGATGGCCGCCGGCGTGCTGGTCACCTATGCCTCGATCCACGTCTTCGACCAGACGTGGGAGGCGCTCGCCCTCGCCATGGGCGTGATGGTGCTGGTCTCCTACGTGGCCGTCGGCGTCTCCCCACGCACCATCGGCCGCCAGCACCCGCTGAACACCGCGACCGCCGCCAGCTACGTGCTGGTGCCGCTCGCCCGCATCCTCGGCCCCGTGCCGCAGCTGCTCATCCTCCTCGGCAACGCGCTCACCCCCGGCAAGGGCTTCCGCAAGGGCCCGTTCGCGTCCGAGGCGGAGCTGCGCGCCCTGGTCGACCTGGCCGAGCAGGAGTCGCTCATCGAGGACGAGGAGCGGAAGATGGTGCACTCCGTCTTCCAGCTCGGCGACACCATCGTGCGCGAGGTCATGGTCCCGCGGACCGACCTGGTGACCATCGAGCGGTTCAAGACGATCCGCCAGGCCCTCACCCTCGCGCTGCG
>DASSBO010000379.1:0-2247 GCA_035698655.1 Streptomyces sp. | reverse complement strand
ACGCAAGCGCACCCCGCGGGACGCACGCTGCCGATCAGGCGAGGTCGCCCGGGAATGCGACGGCCTTCCCGCCCGCGGCCAACTCGGCCTGGGCGTACGACACCGCCGCCCCGGGCACCTGGGTGGACGCCATCAAGGCCTACAACCAGCAGGCGGGGCCGCGGCAGGTGCTGAACGAGATCTACAGCTACGCGACCGACCTGGAGATGTACTGCCCCGACAACGACGGCACGCAGTGCAGCGCCAGTGACCTGTACTCCTTCTACACCGAGGGCAGCGGCGGCCGGGCACGCACCGACGCGTACTACCAGGCGTTCAACTCCTCGCAGCCCGGCTCCCTGATCATCTCGCCGATCATCGACGGCCGCACCGACAGCGGCGGCTACCTGCAGGGCTTCAACGAGCTGAGCCCAGAGCTCGCGGCGGGGTTCGCCGACACGGTCGCCGAGCAGGTGTGCGCCGACCCGCACGTGGACGGGATCCAGTTCGACATCGAGCCGTTCGACGTCTCCACCAGGAACGGGCAGTACTACTTCTACGAGCAGCTCGCCAAGGACTTCGCCGGCAGGCACGCCGGAGATCCGGCGGACGACCCGTACGGCTGCGTCGACGCGGCCCATCCTCAGGGCCGGTTCTACTCGGTCTTCACCTTCGCCGCCGCCATCCGGCCGCGCACCGAGTCCGCTGCGAACGTGCAGCACATCCTGAACAGCTACGGCAACGGCTACTTCATGGACTCCCTGTACGACCTCAGCTCCGCCCCGGCCGGCACCCTCAACGGCATCGCGACCTACCGCAGCGCCGTCCGGCGCGAGGCCACCCAGACCCGGCGCTGGGCGGACCGGCTCCGAGTCAAGTACGGGTACGGCGTCCCGGCGTCGGCCTCGGCCCACGAGTTCTCCACCTGCACGGCGACCCCGGAGGCCGTCGGAACCTGTGAGCCCGACGAGACCGGCGCCACCGGCTACCCGATGATCGACTACGCCCGGGCTGCGGTCCGCGCGATCGACCAGGTCGGCGCACCGCACGACCCGCGCTACCTCGGCACCGCCATCTGGGACTTCGGCGACCACGTCTCCTGGAACGGGCTCAGCTTCACGCCCGTGCCGGCACCGGCGGACGTGCTCGACTACTTCGCCACCGCCCTCCCGGGCGCCGAGCATCCCCATCGGCGCGGCTAGCCCGGCGAAGGGCTAGCGTGCCGACGTGCGATTCGGTCTGGTGGGAACGGGGCCCTGGGCCGCCATGGCGCACGGCCCGGGGTTGCTGGCGGCCGAGGGCGTCGAGCTGGTCGGCGTCTGGGGCCGCAGCCCGGAGCGGGCAGGCGGTCTCGCGACGGAGCTGGGCGTCTCGGCGTACGACGACTTCGAGGCGCTGCTCGCCGACGTGGACGCGGTCGCCTTCGCCGTACCTCCCGAGGTCCAGGCGGAGCTCGCGGTGACGGCCGCGAAGGCCGGGAAGCACCTGCTCCTGGACAAGCCGGTGGCCATGACCGTCGCCGCCGCGGATGCCGTGCGTGCCGCAGTCGCCGCGGCCGGCGTTGCTTCGGTGGTCTTCTTCACCGACCGCTTCGCAGACACCTCGCGGGCGTGGTTCCGGGAGGCCCGGACGACAGAGGGCTGGCGTGGCGGCTGGTTGCGGTCGTTCAGCTCGCTGCAGGAGCCGGACAACCCGTTCGGTGCCTCGCCGTGGCGGTGGGAGAACGGCGCCCTCTGGGACACCGGCCCGCATGCCCTGTCGACCCTGACCGCTGCTCTCGGCCCGGTCAGGTCCCTCACCGCCGTCGGTGGTGAGGGCGACCTGGTGACGCTGGTAATCCGTCACGAGTCCGGCGCGGTGAGCACCGCCTCGCTCACGCTGTTCGCGCCGCCGGCCGCGGCCGGGTTCGAGGCCGCGGTGTGGGGCGACGGCGGCGTCTCCCCCATGCCCGTGCACCCCGATCGCTCCGTCTCCGGCCTGTTGGCCGTCGCGGCCCGGGAGCTCGTGGAGTCGGCCCGGAGCGGCGAGCCGCACGAGGTCGACGTCGCCTTCGGCGCCCGGGTCGTCGAGCTGCTCGCCGACGCGCAGGCGCAGATCCGACACTGAAAGCCCGCATCCGCCATCGTGCCGGGGAGGGCCAGGCGGCCCGTGGGGTGGTTTCGGAGCCTGGCCACGGGTAACTATGAATCCGTGGAGGGGCAAGACAGCGGGGAGGGGACTGCCCCGGTCGTCGTTGACGTCGACGGTCTCCTGCCGATCCTGCGACGG
>DASSBO010000378.1:0-12140 GCA_035698655.1 Streptomyces sp. | reverse complement strand
TCCTCGACACCGTCGGCATCGACGCCGAGGCCGCCGGCCCGCGCCGCCCGCACGAGTTCTCGGGCGGCCAGTGCCAGCGCATCTCCATCGCCCGCGCGGTCGCCACCGAGCCGAAGCTCATCATCTGCGACGAGCCGGTCTCCGCGCTGGACGTCTCGGTGCAGGCCCAAGTGGTCAACCTGATGGGACGGCTGCAGGACGAGTTCAACCTCTCCTACGTCTTCATCGCCCACGACCTGTCGGTCGTGCGGCACATCTCCGACCGGGTCGGCGTGATGTACCTCGGCAAGATGGCCGAGATCGGCACCGACACTGAGATCTACGACCACCCCACGCACCCCTACACCCAGGCGCTGCTCTCCGCCGTGCCGCAGCCGGACCCGGAGGGCCGCGAGGTGCGGCAACGGATCCTGCTGACGGGTGACGTGCCCTCGCCGGCCAACCCGCCCTCGGGCTGCCGGTTCCGCACGCGGTGCTGGAAGGCCCAGGAGAAGTGCGCCGAGGAGGTGCCGCTGCTGGGGGTGCCCGAGGTGTACGCGAAGTCCGACACGCCGGCCAACCACGAGTCGGCGTGCCACTTCGCCGAGGAGCGGGACGTCGTCGGGCTCAACCCGGAGTACATCAACCGGTATCCGCACCAGTTCTCCGGCGGCCAGCGGCAGCGCATCGGCATCGCCCGCGGCCTGGCGCTCAACCCGGAGATCATCGTCTGCGACGAGCCGGTCTCCGCGCTGGACGTGTCGATCCAGGCCCAGGTGGTCAACCTGATGGGCCGGCTGCAGGAGGAGTTCACGCTCTCCTACGTCTTCATCGCCCACGACCTGTCGGTCGTCCGGCACATCTCCGACCGGGTCGGCGTGATGTACCTCGGCAAGATGGCGGAGATCGGTACGGACACCGAGATCTACGACCACCCCACGCACCCCTACACGCAGGCGCTGCTCTCCGCGGTGCCGCAGCCGGACCCGGAGGGCCGCGAGGGCCGGCAGCGGATCCTGCTGACCGGCGACGTGCCCTCGCCGGCCAACCCGCCGTCGGGCTGCCGCTTCCGCACCCGCTGCTGGAAGGCGGAGGCCAAGTGCGCCGAGGAGGTGCCGGTGCTCGCGATCCCGAAGGTGTACCAGGACGCCGACACGCCGGCGAAGCACGAGTCCGCCTGCCACTTCGCGGAGGAGCGGGACATCGTGGGCGCCGCCTGACGCGGTGACGCCGAGCAGTGCACAGGAGGGGCCCGGACCGGCTGGTCCGGGCCCCTCCTGCTGCGCCGGGCGCAGGCCGTGACGGCTTGTCAAGCATGGGGAAACGTCGATTGGCAAACCCTTCGCTCAAGATGTGCATGCCAGTGGTCTAGACCGCAATCATCCTCTTGACCTGCGGCGGAGTTCGCTGGAGTCTTCGTGCCGTACGCGCGGCACGAGCCAGGGGGCGGCACGACATGACGAGTCCAGCCAGGGTCGACGCGGTCGGGAAGGGTGAGCCGGAAGCGGGCTCGGAACCCGACCTGGACCCCGCCCGGGGCGTCGCCGGTGACCTCGCCGGCCGCTCGCCGGGCCGCCTCATGTGGATGCGGTTCAAGCGGGACCGCACGGGCGTGATCTCCGCCTGCGTGGTGCTGTTCATCTTCGCGGTGGCCGCACTGGCACCGGTGATCTCCAAGCTCTACGGCAAGGACCCCTACACCCGGTACGGTCAGCTGCGGCCCGGCCTGCTGAACGAGAACGGCTTCCCCATCCTGCCCAACGGCGGGATCAGCGGCGACTTCTGGTTCGGCATCGAACCGCACCTCGGCCGGGACGTGTTCATGCGGCTGATCTTCGGGATGCGTTCCTCGCTCTCCCTCGCCCTGGCCGTCACCATCCTCTCCGTCCTCACCGCGATCGTCATCGGCGTCTCCGCCGGCTACTTCGGCGGGAAGATCGACTACTTCCTCGGCCGGTTCACCGACCTGATGATGTCGTTCCCCAACCAGCTGTTCTTCGTCGCGTTCACCCCGGTCATCGGCGCCCTGATGGTGGACCCGGAGGACGCCATGCCCACCTGGCTGCGGGCGTGCGTGCTGATCTACGTGATGTGGATCCTCGGCTGGATGACCCTGGCCCGCCTGCTGCGCGGCCAGGTCCTCTCCCTGCGTGAACGGGAGTTCGTGGAGGCGGCCAAGGTGGCCGGCACGCCGCCGTGGCGCATCGTGTGCAAGGAACTCCTGCCGAACCTGATGACCCCGATCCTGGTGCAGGCCACCTATATGCTCCCGCAGTTCGTCACGGCCATCGCCGGCCTGTCCTTCCTGGGCGTGGGCCTGGTGGAGCCGACACCGGACTGGGGGCGGATGTTCGCCAACGGCGCCGACTGGTTCCAGAGCGACATCACCTACATGTTCTTCCCGGGCATCGCGATGGTGATCTTCATCGTCGCCTTCAACCTGCTCGGGGACTCGGTCAGGGACGCCTTCGACCCCAAGTCGGACCGATGACGGCACCGACGGACAACCGAACAGGCAGGTGCACGGATTCCATGAGCACACTCACCATGCGCAGGGCGCGCGCCACCCTCGTGGCGGTCAGCGCCGGAGCGCTGCTGGTCACCGGGTGCAGTGCCGGTGGTGGCGGCGGTGGCGACGGCGACGCCATCGGACGCCAGGACGCCAAGCGGCAGCACGTGGAGTACGCCTTCGGCGACGCGGCCGCCTCGAAGGGCCCCGCGAAGCCGATCAAGGGCGCCGAGAAGGGCGGCGTGGTCCACGTCTACCAGCGGGACAGCTACGCCCACCTCGACCCCGCACAGATCTACGTCAGCGACGAGGGCTCGCTCTCCACCCTCCTCTTCCGCCGGCTGACCGAGTACAAGCGGGACGCCGAGGGCAACTACACGCTGGTCGGCGACCTGGCCACCGACAGCGGCCAGATGTCCGACGACGGCAAGACCTGGACCTACCACCTCAAGGACGGCATCAAGTTCGAGGACGGGTCCGAGATCACCTCGAAGGACGTCCGCCACACCTTCGAGCGGATGTTCGCCGACTTCATCACCGACGGTCCGTACTACATCCAGCAGTGGCTGGCCGACACCACGGACGCGACCGAGTGGCGCGAACTGCTCAAGGGCGGGCCCTACGACGGCGACCACCTGCCGGACAGCATCCTGGAGACGCCGGACGACAAGACCGTCGTCTTCCACTTCAAGAAGCCGGTGCCCGACCTGCCCTACGCGCTGGCGATGCCGGGCTACGGCATCGTGCCCGACGGCAAGCAGGACACCAAGCAGAAGTACGACAAGGACCCGGTCTGCTCCGGTCCCTACAAGATCGCCGAGTTCAAGCCCGGCAAGAGCATGAAGCTCGTGCGCAACACCGAATGGGACCCGGCCACGGACCCGTCGCGGCACCAGTACCCCAAGGCCTTCGAGATCCAGTTCAACGTCTCGTTCAAGGCCTCCACGCAGCGGCTGATCGCGGACACCGGAGAGAACAAGACGGCGATCAGCTTCAACAACGGCGTGGACTCCGGGCACATGCAGCAGGTCCGCAGCAATCCCGAGGTCAAGAAGCGTTCGGTGGCCGGCTACCAGTCCTACGTCGCCGTCATGGACTTCAACATGAAGCGGCTGAAGGACAAGAAGGTCCGCAAGGCCATCGCCTACGCGCTGCCCGCGCAGTCCCTGATCACGGCCTTCGGCGGCACCGCAGGCGGTGAGATCGCCGGCAACTACATCAGCCCGACCCTGGCCGGCCACAAGGACACCGACCCGTTCGGCAAGAAGAAGAACCCGCGCGGGGACATCGAGAAGGCCAAGAAGCTGCTCAAGGAGTCCGGCAAGGTCGGCAAGAAGCTCACCTTCGCCTACCAGAACTCCCCGGAGTGGTCGGAGTACGCCGTCGCGGTCGCGGACACCCTGGACAAGGTCGGGTTCAACGTGCAGAAGAAGCCGCTGAACGCCGACACCTACTACGACCAGATCGGCAAGGTCGACAACGACTTCGACATCTACCACTCCTCCTGGGGTGCCGACTGGCCGAGCATGTCCACCGTCGTCCCGCCGGTCTACGACGGCCGGCAGATCCAGGACGGTTCACCGAACTACGCGCACTACAACAACCCCGAGATCAACAAGGAGATGGACCGGGTCGCACAGATCCAGGACCCGGACAAGGCCGCGGCAGCCTGGATGAAGCTCTCCGACCGCATCCTCACCGAGGACGTGCCGGGGGTGCCGCTGATGTACTACAAGCAGCTCCAGCTGCACGGTTCGAAGATCGGCGGAGTGGTCTACAGCGACATCCTGCACGCCGTCGACCCCACTCAGCTGTACGTGAAGCAGGGACCCCCGTGGTGCCCGCCCCGGCCGGGGCGGGCACCACCCCCACCTGCCCCGCGTCCGGACGACTTCGGCTGACGAGAGCTGCCACCTGCCATGCTTCGATTCCTGATCCGCCGGTTCCTCGGCGCCACGGTGATCCTGCTGATCATCAGCGCGGTCACCTTCTTCCTCTTCTTCGCCGTCCCACGCGACCCGGCGCTGCTGGCCTGTGGGAAGAACTGCGGTCCGGACGCGCTCGAGCTCATCCACCACAACATGGGGCTCGACAAGCCCGTCCCGCAGCAGTACTGGGACTTCATGTCCGGGATCGTCTCCGGCCGTGACTTCGCCCAGGGCCCCTGCCCCGCCCCGTGCTTCGGCTACTCCTTCGCGGACGGCGTGCCCGTGTGGGACACCATCGTGGACCGCTTCCCGACGACCGTCTCCCTCACGCTCGGCGGCGCCGTCGTCTTCCTCATCATCGGCCTCGGCGCCGGCATGCTCGCCGCCTGGAAGCGCGGCACGCTCGTCGACAAGGGCTTCAGCTCGGCCTCGCTGGTGCTGTCCTCGATGCAGATCTACTTCATCGGGCCGCTGGCACTGGCGCTGTTCGTCTACAACCTCCAGTGGTTCTCGCAACCGAAGTACGTCCCGTTGACGGAGGATCCCGTCGGCTGGTTCACCGGGCTGCTCATACCGTGGCTGGTCATCCAGATCATCTTCACGGCCAACTACACACGTATGTCCCGGTCGTCGCTGATCGAGCAGCTCCAGGAGGACCACGTCCGCACGGCCCGGGCCAAGGGCATGTCGGCACGGACCGTCTTCTTCCGCTACGCCTGGCGCGGTTCGCTCATCCCCATCGTGACCATCTTCGGCGTGGACCTCGGCTCGCTCTTCGGCGGCGCGATGATCACCGAGTTCACCTTCTCGCTGCCCGGACTCGGCACCCTCGCCGTGCACTCCGTCACCGACAAGGACCTGCCGATGGTGATGGGCGTGATGCTCTTCGCCGCCGCCTTCATCGTCCTGTTCAACATCATCGTGGACGCCGCCTACGCGTTCATCGATCCGCGCGTGCGGCTGTCCTAGGAGCTCGGCCTGATGACCACCATGACCAAGGCAGCAGACGGCCCGCCCCCGGCACCCGGCGGCGAAGGCGAGGCGTTCCTCGCGGTCAGCGACCTGCACGTGCACTTCAGCACGGAGGACGGCGTCGTCAAGGCCGTCGACGGCCTCTCCTTCGACCTCGAACGCGGCCGCACCCTGGGCATCGTCGGCGAGTCCGGATCCGGCAAGTCCGTCACCAACCTGGCCGTCCTCGGGCTGCACAACCGCCGCAACACCGACATCAGCGGGAAGATCCTGCTGGACGGCCAGGAGCTGACCGGCGCGCGGGAGAAGACGCTGGAGTCGCTGCGCGGCAACAAGATGGCCATGATCTTCCAGGACCCGCTCACCGCACTGTCGCCCTACTACACGGTGGGCAGACAGATCGCCGAGCCGTACCGGAAGCACCTGGGCGCCTCCAAGCGCGAGGCCCACCAGCGCGCGGTCGAGATGCTGGACAAGGTCGGCATCCCCAACGCGCGGCTGCGGGTGAACGACTACCCGCACCAGTTCAGCGGCGGCATGCGGCAGCGCGCCATGATCGCCATGGCGCTGGTGTGCAACCCGGACCTGCTCATCGCCGACGAACCCACCACCGCGCTCGACGTCACCGTGCAGGCCCAGATCATCGACCTGCTCAAGGACCTGCAGCAGGAGTTCGGCTCCGCGATCATCTTCATCACGCACGACCTCGGGGTCATCGCCGACGTCGCCGACGACATCCTGGTGATGTACGGAGGCCGGGCCGTCGAGCGGGGCTCGAAGGAGGAGGTCCTGCGGGCGCCCCAGCACCCCTACGCCTGGGGGCTGCTCAGCTCGATGCCCCGGCTGGCCTCCGACGTCGACCAGCCGCTGACCCCCATCCGGGGCACCCCGCCCAGCCTGCTCGCCCCACCGCCCGGCTGCCCGTTCCATCCGCGCTGCGACTTCACCGGCCAGGTGACCGGCGGCCTCTCGTGCGCGGCCGACCAGCCGGCCCTGCCGCCCGGCCGCGGCGCCGCGTGCCACCTGACGGCGGACCAGCGGCGGACGTTCTTCACCGAGCAGATCAAGCCCCGGCTGAGCTAGGAAGGTCTCACAGACATGACGGACGACCTCACCGAGCCGCTGATGCGCGTGCGGGGAGTCACCAAGCACTTCCCCATCCGCGCCGGGTTCCCCATCAAACGGACCGTCGGGGCCGTGCAGGCGGTGGACGGCATCGACCTGGACATCCACCCCGGCCAGAGCTTCGGGCTCGTCGGCGAGTCGGGCTGCGGCAAGTCCACCACCGGACGGCTGCTCACCCGCCTGATGGAGCCCACCGGCGGCACCATCACCTACCGCGGGCGGGACATCACCCGCGCCTCCCGCCGGCAACTGGCGCCCGTCCGCTCCGAGATCCAGATGATCTTCCAGGATCCGTACTCGTCGCTCAACCCGCGCCAGACGGTCGGCTCCATCATCGGCGGCCCGATGGAGGTCAACCGGATCGACCCGCCCGGCGGCCGGGAGAAGCGGATCCGCGAACTCCTGGAGACCGTCGGCCTCAACCCCGAGCACTACAACCGCTTCCCGCACGAGTTCTCCGGCGGCCAGCGCCAGCGCATCGGCGTCGCCCGCGCACTCGCCCTGGAGCCGCAGCTGATCGTCGCCGACGAGCCGGTCTCCGCCCTGGACGTCTCCATCCAGGCCCAGGTCGTCAACCTGCTGCAGGAGGTCCAGCGGGAACTGGGCATCGCCTTCTTGTTCATCGCCCATGACCTCGCCGTCGTCCGGCACTTCTCGCAGCGCGTCGCCGTGATGTACCTGGGCAAGATCGTCGAGGTCGGGGACCGCAGGGCCATCTACGAACGGCCGCGGCACCCCTACACCCACGCGCTGCTCTCCGCCGTCCCCGAGGCGCGGCTGGAGGACGAGGACGGGCCGGCGCGGGAACGCATCCGGCTGGCCGGCGACGTCCCCTCGCCCATCGACCCGCCGTCCGGCTGCCGGTTCCGCACCCGCTGCTGGAAGGCCCAGGACGTGTGCGCGACGACGGAACCGCCCCTGGAGCGGCTCACCGGCAACGGCGCGGACCACCTGACCGCCTGCCACTTCCCCGAGGAGGGCACGACGGAGGAGCGGGCGGCCCGACGGGACGCGGCGACCGCCTGAGCCCCGGCTACCGCTCCAGGCCCAGCGACCCCTTGATACCCAGTGAGCGCTGCAGGAAGGCGACCTGCAGCAGGAGCAGGTTCTCCGCGACGTGTTCCTGCGGGGTCATGTGCGTGACGCCGGACAGCGGCAGCACCTCGTGCGGGCGGCCGGCGGCCAGCAGGGCCGTGGACAGCCGCAGGGTGTGCGCTGCGGCCACGTTGTCGTCCGCGAGGCCGTGGATCAGCATCAGCGGCCGGTGCGGCTCCACGGCGCCGGACAGGCCCTCGTCGGTGACGAGCGAGTTCGCCGCGTAGACCTCCGGGTCGTCCTGCGGGGTGCCGAGGTAGCGCTCGGTGTAGTGGGTGTCGTAGAGCCGCTGGTCCGTCACCGGAGCGCCCGCGACCGCCGCGTGGAAGACGTCCGGGCGGCGCAGCACGGCCAGCGCCGCCAGGTAGCCGCCGAACGACCAGCCGCGGATGCCGACCCGCCCCAGGTCCAGCGGATGGGTTTCGGCCAGCGCGTGCAGCGCCTCGACCTGGTCCTCGAGGACGACGCGGGCCAGGTCGCGGGAGATCGCCTTCTCCCGCGCGGGGGAGTGCCCCGGGGTGCCCCGGCCGTCCGCGACGACGACCGCGAAGCCCTGGTCGGCGAACCACTGAGAGGTCAGGTAGGGGTTGTGTGCGGCCACCACGCGCTGCCCGTGCGGGCCGCCGTAGGGGTCCATCAGCACCGGCAGCGGCCCGTCGGACTCCCGGTACCCGGTGGGCAGCACCACGGCGGCGGGGATCGCGTTCTTGCCCGCGAAGAGCAGCTGCGGCGCGGTGCGGAGCACCGGCTCCTCGGCGTGTGAGGCCAGCACGCCGGCGTCCTCGAACCCGCCGTTGTCGGCTGCCCGCAGCACCCGGGCGCGGGCACCCGGCCGCTCGAGTGTGCTGGTGCTCAGCACGACGGTGTCGCCGCCGCGCACCGCCGAGGCGACGTGCGGTGCGCCGGCGGCGTCCAGCCGCTCGCAGCCCGCCTTCCCGGCGCGGCCGCGGAAACCGACCCGGTAGACGCCGATGTCGCCCGGCGTGCCGCCGTCCGTCCCCTCGGGTCCGGCCGAGGCGGAGACGAGCACGTCCTCCTCGCCGACATCGAGCACCGCCCGCACGTGCAGCGCGGGGGAGGTCAGCGGCCGGTCGCCGACCATGAGGACGCGGGCGCCGCCCTCGTCCTCGATGCGCACCAGCCGACCGTCCGGGGTCCAGGCGGGCACACCAGGGAAGAGATCAAGCCAGATCGGGTCCTCCTCGGCGTGCAGCGGCGCGGTGCGGCCTGTGGCGGTGTCGACCGTCAGGTAGAGCTGGCTGCGCTGGTCGCGCGCCTGCACCAGCAGCAGCGGCGCCCCGGCGGACGACCAGTGGACCTGCGCCAGGTACGGGTGCCGTTCCCGGTCCCAGACGACCTCGGTGCGCCCGCCGCCGTCCACGTCGACCAGGTGCAGCGTCACCTCGGCGTTGTCGGTGCCCGCCGCCGGGTAGGCGACCTCGGCCGGCGCCTTGTCGGGGTGCGCCGGGTCGGCGATCCACCACCGGCGCACGGGCGCGTCGTCGGCGCGCGCGACGAGCAGCCGTGCGCCGTCCGGCGACCACCAGTAGCCGCGCGAGCGCTGCATCTCCTCGGCGGCGATGAACTCCGCGAGGCCGTAGGTGACGGTGGCGGACTCGGGGGAGGCCAGCGCGCGGTCGCCGGCGCCGTCGGCGGCCACGACGCGCAGCGCGCCGTCCGTCACGTAGGCGACGTGCCGGCCGTCCGGGGACGGCCTGGGGTCGACCACCGGGCCGGGCACCGGCAGTTCGCGGGCGGTGCCCGCGCGCAGCTCCGCCGTGAACAGCCGCCCCGACAGCGCGAAGGCGGCCAGTTCCACGGCGCCGTCCACCGCGTAGGCCACGATGCCGGCCGCGCCTTCGCGGCTCCGCTCGCGGCGCGCCCGCTCCTGTGGCGACAGCTCCTCGCCGGCCCCGCCCAGCAGCTCGGCCGGGTCCGCGGCCGCGAACTCCCGTCCGCCGTCGACCTCGCGCACCCACAGCGCGTTGCTGCGGTCGGTGCCGCTCGCGGACCGCAGGAAGACCACGCGCCCGCCGTCCGGAGCGACGGTCAGGGCGCGCGGGGCGCCGAGGGTGAACCGGTGGGTGCGGGCACTCTGCCGCGGGAAGGTCGTCGCCATGCGGGAGAGCGTAGACGCTCGCTCCGCGACGTGGCATGGCTGGAAACGCATATGCGCCCCTCACGTGCACCTGTGCCCCCGACTCGTGCCGCCTGACGGATAGTTATGATCCGTAGCGCATGGGGCAAGCCGTAGGAGGGCTGCGACGTCCCGACGACCGACCACGTTTCTTGGAGGTGAGCCGCCGTGGCACTCTCGATTTCGGCCGTGGTGCTGCTGGCGATCGTCGTCATCCTGCTGGTCAAGAAGTCCGGGCTGAAGGCCGGCCACGCGCTGGTGTGCATGCTGCTCGGCTTCTACCTGGCCGGTTCCTCGGTGGCTCCCACGATCAGCGACGTGACATCGAACGTGGCAGGCATGCTCGGCGGCATCAACTTCTGACGGGGCCGGTACCGCCTTCCGCGGCGGCCGAGCCGTAGGCTCGGGGCATGAGTGACGCCCCCGACCGCCGCGTGCTGTTCGTGCACGCCCACCCGGACGACGAGTCCATCAACAACGGCGCCACCATGGCCCGCTACGCGGCGGAGGGCGCCCTCGTCACCCTGGTGACCTGCACGCTGGGCGAGGAGGGCGAGGTGATCCCGCCCGCCCTGGAGCACCTGGCCGCGGACCGGGAGGCGACCCTCGGCGCGCACCGCATCGGTGAACTCGCCACCGCCATGCACCGGCTCGGCGTCAGCGACCACCGCTTCCTGGGCGGCCCCGGCCGGTACCGGGACTCCGGGATGATGGGGCTGGCCACCAACGACCGTCCCGGCTGCTTCTGGCAGGCGCCGGTCGACGAGGCCGCCGCCTCGCTCGTCGCCGTCCTCCGCGAGGTGCGGCCGCAGGTGGTGGTGACCTACGACCCGGACGGCGGCTACGGTCACCCCGACCACATCCAGGCGCACCGCGTCGCCATGCGGGCGGTCGAACTGGCCGCCGACGGCGGACACCGCCGGGACCTGGGCGCGCCGCACGAGGTGGCGCGCGTTTACTGGAACTGCATCGCGCGGTCGGCGGCCCAGGAGGGCTTCGCCCGGCTCGAACGGGCGGGGGAGAAGGTGCCGTTCCCCGGCGTCGGGCGGCTTGCGGACCTGCCGGGAGTCGTGGACGACGCGCAGGTCGCGGTGCAGATCGACGGCGGCGGTCGGTACGCGGACGCCAAGCGCGCCGCGATGCGCGCCCACCGCACCCAGATCACCGTCGAGGGTGATTTCTTCGCGCTGTCCAACGACCTCGGACAGCCGCTGCTGACCACCGAGCACTACCGGATCGCGGAGGGCGGGCCGGGCGGTCCGCCTCCCTCGGGTGCACCGGCCGACGACCTGTTCGCGGGAGTGGAATCGTGAACGTGCGGCGTATCGCCGGTTATGCCGGACTTCTGGTGCTCGGTGCGGTCGTCGGCGTGCTCGGCGTGCTGGTCCAGTCGGCCTGGTTCCCCGGCGGGTTGGTGCTCGCGCTGGCCGGGGCGGCGGGACTGTTCTGGGGCGGCGCGGCACTGATGAGCCGTAAGTCGGGGGCCGCGGTGCCGGCCGTCGGCTGGCTGGTGTTCGTGGTGCTGGCCAGCCTGCCGCGCGCCGAGGGGGATTTCCTGTTCGGTGCCGGAATCGGGGCGTATGTCTTTCTGTTCGGCGGGATGTTCCTCGCCGTACTGTGTGCCACCCTGGCTCTCCCCGTGGTGCCGCCGACCGCGAACCGTCCCCGTTGAGGGGACCGCACGCGTCCCCCGTGCATGTGGTGATTCGGTGGTCCCGGGGACCGTGCCTGCCGTCACCAGTATGGTGGTGCGCGCCGGCGAGCCGCTTCTGCCCCTCATGACGGGCGGCTGATCCAACCGGGAGAACCTGCATTGAGCCGTGACAACGACAGTTCGTCCCCCGAGCCCCGAGGGCCCGGTGGTTCCGCGTACCCGCCGGGCGCCGACGCGCCCGAGGGTGCGCCCGGCGACGAACGCAAGACCGAGACCACGCTGACGACCCGGATCCGGATCAACATCCCCGGCTCCAGGCCCATCCCCCCTGTGGTGATGCGTAAACCCGTGGAGGAGGAGGACGACGGCGTGCGCGCGGACGACGACGGATCCGCCACCGGGAAGGGTGCCGGACAGGAGGCCGCGACGGGGGCCGCGGCCGCATCGGAGAGCAGCTCGGGCGAGCCGGGCGGCCCGGAGACGACGCAGGGGACCAGCGATTGGTTCGCGCCGCGCAGGCCGCCGAAGCCCGCCGCCGACTCGACGCCGCCCGGCGGCACGTCGCTCGGGCCGCCGCCCGTACCGTCGGCCGGGCCGCTCGGGGCACCGCAGGAGTCGTCGTCGGCCGGGTGGCCGGGCGACGACCCGCTCGGCCACCCGGAGACGCCCGCCGAGGGGTTCCCGGCCGTCGGCGCGGACGGCCCCGGAGGCCCCGGCGGTGCGGGCCCGGCGGAACCGCCG
>DASSBO010000377.1:0-4022 GCA_035698655.1 Streptomyces sp. | reverse complement strand
GGTCTCCAAGGCCCGCTTCACGCGCGAGGCGCAGAGCGTGGCCGGGCTCAACCACCACGCCGTCGTGGCCGTCTACGACTCCGGCGAGGAGCAGATCGGCGGCAACCTCACGCCGTACATCGTGATGGAGCTGGTCGAGGGCCGCACCATCCGCGAGCTGCTCATCGGCGCCGAGGCGCCGCCGGCGGACCAGGCGCTGATCATCGTCTCCGGCGTCCTGGAGGCCCTCGCCTACAGCCACCAGCACGGCATCGTGCACCGGGACATCAAGCCGGCGAACGTGTCCATCACCGACGCCGGCGCGGTCAAGGTGATGGACTTCGGCATAGCCCGCGCGCTGCACGGCGCGTCCAGCACGATGACGCAGACCGGCATGGTAATGGGCACCCCGCAGTACCTCTCGCCCGAGCAGGCACTCGGCAAGACCGTCGACACCCGCTCCGACCTGTACGCGACGGGCTGCCTGCTGTACGAGCTGCTCACGCTGCGGCCGCCGTTCACCGGTGAGACGCCGCTGTCCGTCGTCTACCAGCACGTGCAGGACGACCCGGTGCCGCCGTCGGAGGTCTCCTCCGCCGCGCCGCCCGAGCTGGACGGCCTGGTCATGCGCGCCCTGGCGAAGGACCCGGACGACCGGTTCCAGTCCGCCGAGGAGATGCGCGGCCTGGTCCAGTACGCCCTGCGGATGCTGCACGAGCAGGGCGGGCACACCGGCGGGCTGTGGAACACCGGCCCGGCCACGACCGGTGCCGCGACGCCGGCCATGGGCGTCCCGGACGCGCGTACCCCGGGCGGCGACACCCTCGGCGGCGGCAGCACCTCCCAGCTCGGGCCGCCGCTGCTCATGGGCCGCCCGGACCGCGACGACGGCGGCTTCGAGGGCGGCCCGCGGGACGACGACGGGCGCGGCGGCAGCGGACTGAAGTACGCGCTGATCGCGTTCCTGGTGGTCATCGCGGTCGCGGCGGGCATCTTCTTCGCGCTCAACATGAGCGGCGACGGGGGCGGCAACCAGTCGCCGGACACCCCGTCGCACTCGGCTACGAACGACCAGCACACCAAGGACACCGACCAGCCGACGCAGAACCCGACGAAGAACACCGGCATCCCGGGCAACAGCAACACCGGCGGCGGGCAGGACACGCCCACGCCGACGGACACGCCCAGCACGACCCCGTCGGACACGACGCCGAGCCCGACGAAGACGCCGTCGGGCAGCCCGACCACGTCGACCGGCGGCTCGTCCACGAACGGCGGCCCGGGCGGCGGTGGCGGCACCGAGAACGGCGGCACGGACACCGGGACGACCGACGGCTCGACCGACGGCGGCACCACCACGGACGGCGGTACCGACGCGGGTGGCACGGACACCGGGACGACCGACGGCGGAACCACCACGGACGGCGGCGGCACCACCACCGACGGGACGGACGGCGGAGCTGCCGGCAGCGGCGACTGAGGCGCAGCCTCAGCCGTCGTCGTGGGTGGCGTGCCGCCGTGCGACGTACGCGGCGGCCTGGGCCCGGCGTTCCATGCCGAGCTTGGCGAGCAGGCTGGACACGTAGTTCTTGATCGTCTTCTCGGCGAGGTGCAGCCGTTCGCCGATGGCCCGGTTGGTCAGGCCCTCGCCGATCAGGTCCAGGATGCGCCGCTCCTGGTCGGTCAGGTGGGCGAGCCGGTCGTCCGGGCCGCCGTGCCCGCCGCGGCCCCGCAGCCGCTCCATGGCCCGCTGCACGGTCGCCTGGTCCAGTAGCGAACGTCCCGCGGCCACGTCCCGCACGGCGTTCAGCAGCTCCGTGCCCCGGATGCCCTTCAGGACGTAGCCGGACGCGCCGGCCATGATCGCGTCCATCAGGGCCTCGTCGTCGCCGAAGGACGTCAGGATCAGGCACCGGACCTGGGGCAGCGCGGAGCGGATCTCCCGGCAGACCTCCACGCCGCTGCCGTCGGGCAGCCGCACGTCCAGCACCGCGACGTCCGGCCTGAGCTGCGGAATCTCGAGCAGGGCCGCCGCCGCGGTGGCGGCCTCGCCGACCACCTCGATGTCGGGTTCGGTGGTCAGCATTTCGCGCACGCCGCGCCGGACCACCTCGTGGTCGTCGAGAAGGAATGCCCGGATTCGTCCGCTTATCTGCACAGAGCCAGTCTCACATATCGATATCCGTGAGCTCTTCCCGTGCTCCGTGTGCTCCGGGTAACGTGCGCTTGTCCCATGGCCTGCGAGGCTGTGACCAGCATGCTTGCCCTGCTGGCGGTTTTTACTTGGATTTCCAAGCAAAATCGCAGGTCAGGGCCCCTTCGCGCGGATGCGCGTGTGCCGGTTAACTTGTCTTCAGCGGGCTGTCGAGAGGACGAGGAGTCACGCTCGGTCCGTCCGCGCCGCACCCACCCCGTGCGCCGTATCGGTACCGGGCGGCCGCACTGGCTTCCCGGCGGATCCCGGGGGCCGGACAGACGGAGGAGCACACGTGACCGTGGAAAGCACTGCCGCGCGCAGCAAGCCGCGCCGCAGCGGCGGCGCCGGCAAGCGCGCGAGCGCTGCCAAGAAGAAGCCGGCCGCCGCCGCGACGACGAACCCGCAGGAGCCGCAGCTCGTCCAGCTGCTGACCCCCGAGGGTGAGCGGGTCGAGCACCCGGACTACTCACTCGACCTGAGCGCCGAGGAGCTGCGCGGCCTGTACCGCGACATGGTGCTCACCCGTCGCTTCGACGGCGAGGCCACCGCGCTGCAGCGGCAGGGCGAGCTGGGCCTGTGGGCCTCGCTGCTCGGCCAGGAGGCCGCCCAGATCGGCTCCGGCCGCGCCCTGCAGGACGACGACTACGTCTTCCCCACCTACCGCGAGCACGGCGTCGCCTGGTGCCGCGGGGTGGACCCGACGAACCTGCTCGGCATGTTCCGCGGCGTGAACAACGGCGGCTGGGACCCGAACAGCAACAACTTCCACCTGTACACGATCGTCATCGGCTCGCAGGCGCTGCACGCCACCGGCTACGCCATGGGCGTGGCCAAGGACGGCGCCGACTCGGCCGTGATCGCCTACTTCGGCGACGGCGCGTCCAGCCAGGGCGACGTCGCCGAGGCGTTCACCTTCTCGGCCGTCTACAACGCGCCGGTCGTGTTCTTCTGCCAGAACAACCAGTGGGCCATCTCCGAGCCCACCGAGCGGCAGTCGCGGGTGCCGATCTACCAGCGCGCCGCCGGCTTCGGCTTCCCCGGCGTGCGGGTGGACGGCAACGACGTCCTGGCCGTGCTCGCCGTGACCCGTGCGGCCATGGAGCGGGCCCGCTCCGGGCAGGGCCCGATGCTGGTCGAGGCCTTCACCTACCGCATGGGCGCGCACACCACCTCCGACGACCCGACGCGCTACCGCGGCTCGGACGAGGAGGAGGCGTGGGCCGCCAAGGACCCGATCAAGCGCCTGCGCACCTACCTCGAGAACGAGAAGATGGTGGACGAGAAGTTCCTCGCCGCCGTCGACGAGGAGAGCGACGCGATGGCCCGGCGCGTGCGGGACGTCGTGCGGGCCATGCCGGACCCCGACACCATGGCGATCTTCGAGAACGTCTACGCCGACGGCCACGCCCTCGTGGACGAGGAGCGCGCGCAGTTCGCCGAGTACCTGGCGTCCTTCGCCGACGAGGAGGTCAAGTGACCATGGCTGCCACCACCACCCCGGCGAAGATGCCCATCGCCAAGGCGCTGAACAGCTCGCTGCGCAAGGCGATGGAGGACGACCCGAAGGTCCTCGTCATGGGCGAGGACGTCGGCAAGCTCGGCGGCGTCTTCCGCGTCACCGACGGCCTGCAGAAGGACTTCGGCGAGGACCGCGTCATCGACACCCCGCTGGCCGAGTCCGGCATCATCGGCACGGCCATCGGCCTGGCCCTGCGCGGGTACCGGCCCGTCGCGGAGATCCAGTTCGACGGCTTCGTCTTCCCCGCCTACGACCAGATCGTCACCCAGCTGGCGAAGATGCACGCCCGCGCGCTGGGCAAGGTCAAGGTGCCCGTCGTCATCCGCA
>DASSBO010000376.1:0-5931 GCA_035698655.1 Streptomyces sp. | reverse complement strand
TGCACAGCCTCTCGTCGGGCCGGACCCTGTGCCGTCCCTGCGGCCTGCAGTGGCAGGACCAGGCGCCCGGGGTGTGGTGGCTGGTGCTGCCCGTGCTGGCGGCCGTCGGCACGGCGGTGGCCGTACGGCGCCGCCGGCCGGCCACCGCCGTCCTGCCGCTGGTCACCGGCCTGCTGCTGGCCTTCCCCTACCTGTTCCTCATCGACTACGCCGCGCCGCGTTTCCTGCTGCCCGCCTATGCGTTGCTGATGCTCCCGGTCGCCGACTGCCTGTGGCGGGTGGCGACCGGCCCGGCGGGACGGCTGCGGCCGCTGCTGTGCGCCCTCGTCGTGGCGGTGCTGGCCGCGCACGTCGGCCTCCAGCTGGGCGTGCTGGGCGGGGTCACGGACCGGGCCGCGAGGTGGAGCCGCGAGCTGACGGCCGTCGCCGACCGGCTGCACCGCCTCGGAGTGCGCGGCGACTGCGTCGTCTCCGGCGACCACGCGCCGCCGCTCGGCTACTACGCCGGCTGCGACTCGCGGCAGATCGGCGGGCACGACGGCAACATCACGCCGCAGGGCCTGCAGCGAGTGGCACAGCGGCACCCGGTGGCCTACCTGGCACGGCCGGGCGGCCGGTCACCGGCCTTCGTGCGGGACTGGCGCCGGGCCGAGCTCCCGGACTGGACCCGCTATGCGGACGACCGGCTCTACGTCTCACTGCCGACCGAGAAGCATTAGTCCTCGCGGACGCCCTCCGCCTTGCGCTGTTCGCGCAGCTCACGGATGGCGCGGCGGCGGGCCAGCCGGTGCGTGCGCCGGATCTGGGCCTCCTGGAAGCGCCGCTCGTCACGCTCCGTCTCCGGGACGACCGGCGGCACCGAGCGCGGGCGGCCCTCCGCGTCCACGGCCGCGAAGACCAGGTAGGCGCTGCCCACCTGCACCGCGGGCGTCGACTCGTTCCAGCGCTCCGCGAGCACCCGCACGCCGACCTCCATGGAGGTACGGCCCGTCCAGTTGACCTGCGCCTTGACGTGCACCAGGTCACCGACGCGCACCGGCTCGAGGAAGACCATCTCGTCCATCGACGCCGTCACCGCCGGGCCCCCGGAGTGGCGTCCCGCGACCGCGCCCGCGGCGTCGTCCACCAGTTTCATGATCACACCACCGTGGACGGTGCCCAGCAGGTTGGTGTCGTTGCCGGTCATGATGTGGGACAGCGTGGTGCGCGAGGCGGCTGTGGGTTTGCCCACAGGTGCGGTTTCCGCCGGGAGAGCCTGGTCGGTCATGCCTCCCACCCTATGCGGGGAGTTGGCGTGCTCCCGGCCGCCGGGGTTTGCCACAGGTCTGCTACAGGGTGGCCCCGAAGCGGTCCGCGGGCTGTGGCGGGACGGGCGGCACCGTGCACACTGCCCTCATGAACGAGTGGCCCGACGGATGGACCGACCGCCCTCGCGAGCGGTACGGGCGCGGCAGCGCCGCGTCCGACCCCGAGGGCGCGCGCGTCATGAGACAGACCCGCCGCCCCAGCGTGCCGCCCCAGCAGGGCGGCGCCGGCTACGGCGGCTACGGCGGTTACGACTCCGGCTACAACGAGGGCCAGGTCTACGCGGGCAGCGGCCGCGGCCGTGGCGGCGGAGGCGGCGGCCGTGGCGGACCGCACTACGGCACCGCCCGTCCGCGCCCGAGCCGCGGCCGCCGGTTCCGCAACGCCCTGATCGTGCTGCTCGTCCTGGTGCTCGCCTGGGGCGTGGGCACCTACTTCTGGGCCGACTCCAAGCTCAACCGCGACGTCGACCTCAGCAAGGTCATCGACCGGCCCGAGCCCGGCCAGGGCACGAACTACCTGATCGTCGGCTCGGACAGCCGCGAAGGCCTGTCGAAGGCGGAGCGGGACAAGCTGCACACCGGCGGGCCCACGGACGGCGGCCGCACCGACTCGATGATGATCCTGCACATCGGGTCGAACGGCGACAGCCTGATCAGCCTCCCGCGCGACTCGTGGGTGACGATCCCCGACTTCGTCGGCTCCGACAGCGGCAAGCACTACCCGTCACCGGGCAAGAACAAGCTGAACGCCGCCTACTCGATGGACGGGCCGACGCTGCTCACCCGGACCGTCGAGTACAACACCGGCCTGCACATCGACCACTACGCGGAGATCGGCTTCGGCGGCTTCGCCAAGATCGTGGACGCGGTCGGCGGGGTCGAGATGACCTTCGACCACGACGTCGTCGACAAGAACTCCGGCGCGGACTTCACCAAGGGCACGCACACGCTCAACGGTGCCGAGGCGCTGGCCTTCGTCCGCAACCGGCACGAGGCAGGCAGCGACCTGGAGCGGACGAAGAACCAGCAGAAGTTCCTGTCCGCCCTGGCCAACCAGACGGCGACGCCGTCGACGATTCTGAACCCGTTCAAGCTCTACCCGGTCATGGGCGCCGGCCTGGACACCCTCAAGGTGGACAAGGACATGCACCTGTGGGACCTGATCCGGATGTTCTGGGCCATGAAGGGCATCACGAACGGCGGCGGCACCCACATGAACATGCCGCTCGCCGGGAACGGCCCGAACACGTCCCTGCTGTGGGACGACTCCCGGGTCAAGACACTGATGAACGAGCTGAAGAACGACCAGAAGGTCACGGTCGACGGCGGGCGCTGAGCGCAGTGCCCGCCGCCGGGTGCGGCACTGGCGTCAGCAGGCACACAGGCAGAACGGGTGTCCTGCCGGGTCCAGGTAGACCCGGAAGTCCCGCTTGCCGCCCCCGTCGTCCTGGACGAGCCGGGCGCCGAGGTCGATGACCTGGCGCTCGGCTTCGTCCATGCGGTCCTTCGGCACGTCGAAGTCCAGGTGCAGCTGCTGGCCGTTGTGCGCCTTCGGCCAGTCCGGGGCGACGTGGTCGGGTGCCTCCTGGAACGCCAGGGTGCGCCGCCCGTCCAGGGCGACCTCGTACCACCTTCCGCTCCCGCCGGCCTCGCCGCCGAGCACGCCCGCGTAGAAGTCCGCGAGCGCCTGGGGGTCAGGGCAGTCCAGCACGGTCACACCCATGGTCGCGATGGCCATGGCGGCCCCTTTCGTCGTGAGGTGAGTCACCGGTGGCGCCTGGCAGGCGCTCAGGCCGTGGGCCGGCCCAGCGCCCGGAACGTCCAGCCGCCCTTGCGCCAGATCTCCGGGTCCAGCACGTTGCGCCCGTCCAGCATCCGCCGCTCGGCCACCGCCTCGCCCAGCACCGCCGGGTCCAGCTCGCGGAACTCGCGCCACTCGGTCAGGTGCAGCACGGCGTCCGCCTGGTGCACGGCCTCCTGCGCGCTGTCGGCATACGACAGCGTCGGGAACAGCGCCCGGGCGTTCTCATTGCCCTTCGGGTCGTAGACGGTGACCTGCGCGCCCTGCAGGTGCAGCTGCCCGGCCACGTTCAGCGCCGGCGAGTCGCGCACGTCGTCCGAGTCCGGCTTGAACGTCGCACCCAGCACCGCGATCCGCTTGCCCAGCAGCGTGCCGCCCACGGCCTCCCGGGTCAGCTCCACCATGTGGCCGCGGCGGCGCATGTTGATCGAGTCGATCTCGCGCAGGAACGTCAGCGCCTGGTCCGCGCCCAGTTCGCCGGCCCGCGCCATGAACGCCCGCAGGTCCTTGGGCAGGCAGCCGCCGCCGAACCCGATGCCGGCCCGCAGGAACTTCTTCCCGATCCGCTCGTCGTGTCCGATGGCCTCCGCCAGCCGCACCACGTCGCCGTCGGCCGCCTCGCACACCTCGGCCATCGCGTTGATGAAGGAGATCTTGGTGGCCAGGAAGGAGTTCGCGGCCGTCTTGACCAGCTCGGCCGTCGGGAAGTCCGTCACCACGAAGGGCGAACCGTCCGCCACCGGCCGGGCGTAGACGCGGCGCAGCTGCTCCTCGGCCCGCTCGCTGCGCACGCCGACCACGATCCGGTCCGGGCGCAGCGTGTCCTGCACGGCGAAGCCCTCCCGCAGGAACTCCGGGTTCCACGCGAGCTCGGCCTCCTCGCCGGCCGGCGCCAGCTCGGCCAGCCGGGCGGCCAGCCGGTCGGCGCTGCCGACCGGGACCGTCGACTTGCCCACGACCAGCGTGGGCCGCTCCAGGAGCGGGGCGAGGGACTCGATCGCGGAGTCGACGCGGCTCATGTCGCACGCGTACTCGCCGTGCCGCTGCGGGGTGTCCACGCACACGAAGTGCACGTCGCCGAAGGTGGCCACCTCCTCGTGGGAGGTGGTGAAACGCAGCCGGCCCGTCGCGCCCTCGTAGCCGGTGACGTGCCGGCGCAGCAGCTCCTCCAGCCCCGGCTCGTACAGCGGGACCTCGCCGCGCGAGAGCATCTCGACCTTCTCCGGCACGATGTCCAGGCCCAGCACCTCGAAGCCGAGCTCGGCCATGGCGGCGGCGTGTGTGGCACCGAGGTATCCGGTGCCGATGACGGTGATCCTGGGCTGGGATCCGTCGGCCATGTGATGCTCCCGATCTGTGCTGCGACTGCGTTGTGGCGAGCATAACCGGGGTAGCCCGGAGAGGAAGCTCACGTATCCCTGCGGGGGCCGCGACCTCTAGAATTCGGTTACTTAACGGTAATGAGCATTGGGGAGTGAGACACCGTGGCGTCGAAAGCCGCTGACTTCGACCTCTACCGTCCGGCGGAGGAGCACGACATGCTCCGCGAGTCGGTGCGCGCGCTCGCGGAGGCGAAGATCGCGCCGCACGCCGCCGACGTCGACGAGCAGGCGCGCTTCCCGCAGGAGGCGCTGGACGCGCTGGTCGGCAACGACCTGCACGCCGTGCACGTGCCGGAGTCGTACGGCGGCGCCGGGGCGGACGCGCTGGCGACCGTCATCGTCATCGAGGAGGTCGCCCGGGTGTGTGCCTCCTCCTCCCTCATCCCGGCGGTCAACAAGCTGGGCTCGCTCCCGGTGATCCTCTCCGGCTCCGAGGAGCTGAAGAAGAAGTACCTCGGCCCGCTGGCCAAGGGCGATGCGATGTTCTCCTACTGCCTCAGCGAGCCCGACGCCGGCTCGGATGCGGGCGGCATGAAGACCCGCGCCGTCCGGGACGGCGACTTCTACGTCCTCAACGGCGTGAAGCGCTGGATCACCAACGCGGGCGTCTCCGACTACTACACGGTCATGGCCGTCACCGACGCGGACAAGAAGACCCGCGGCGGGATCTCGGCGTTCGTCGTCGAGAAGGACGACGAGGGCGTCTCCTTCGGCGCCCCGGAGAAGAAGCTGGGCATCAAGGGCTCGCCGACCCGCGAGGTGTACCTGGACAAGGTTCGAATCCCGGCCGACCGGATGATCGGCGACGAGGGCACCGGCTTCGCCACCGCGATGGCGACCCTCGACCACACCCGCATCACCATCGCCGCCCAGGCGCTGGGCATCGCGCAGGGTGCGCTGGACTACGCCAAGGGCTACGTCGCCGAGCGCAAGCAGTTCGGCAAGCCGATCGGCGACTTCCAGGGCGTGCAGTTCATGCTCGCCGACATGGCGATGAAGCTGGAGGCGGCCCGCCAGCTCACCTACGCGGCCGCCGCCCGCTCCGAGCGCGTCTCGCTGGGCAACGACGGCAAGGGCGAGGGCCTGACCTTCTACGGCGCGGCGGCCAAGTGCTACGCGTCGGATGCGGCCATGGACATCACCACGGACGCCGTCCAGCTGCTGGGCGGCTACGGCTACACGCGGGACTACCCGCTGGAGCGCATGATGCGCGACGCGAAGATCACCCAGATCTACGAGGGCACGAACCAGGTCCAGCGCATCGTCATGGCACGCAACCTGCCCTGATGCGGCAGCCAGGGGTGCCGGGGCGGGTCACCGCCGTCGCGCTGTACGTCGGCAGCACGCTCGTGACGGACGACCGGTACTGGGCGGGCTGGGCCGACTGGCTCGGCGTGCCCCGGCACACCCTGTCCGCGCTCATCGGCGCGATGCTCGCGCT
>DASSBO010000375.1:0-13192 GCA_035698655.1 Streptomyces sp. | reverse complement strand
CCGCCTTCGAAGCAGACGGCGTCGCGGCCGGGCCGCTCGCCGTCACCTCCGGGTCGCTGGACGCCGTCGAACGGGTGCTGACCGCTCATCTGCGACCGGGCGACGCCGTCGCGGTGGAGGACCCCGGCTGGGGCAGCCTGCTCGACCTGGTGCCCGCCCTCGGGCTCCGCGCCGTGCCGGTCGCCGTCGACGACGAAGGACCGCGGCCCGAGGCGGTCGAGCAGGCCCTGCGCCGCGGTGCGCGGGCCCTGATCGTCACCGACCGCGCCCAGAACCCCACCGGCGCGGCCGTCTCCGGCCGGCGGGCCGGCGAACTGCGCACGCTGCTCACCGCCCGCCCGGAGACCTTGCTGATCGAGGACGACCACGGCCACGGCATCGTCGACATCCCGCTGCATCCGCTGGCCGGGACCACCGGTCACTGGGCGGTGGTCCGCTCGGCGGCCAAGGCCCTCGGCCCCGACATGCGCCTCGCCGTCCTCACCGGCGACCAGGTCACCGTCGACCGGGTGCTCGGGCGGCAGCGGCTCGGCCCCGGCTGGGTCAGCCACCTGCTGCAGCGCACGGTCGCGTGGCTGTGGACCTCCGGAACGGCCCGTCCGGACCACCTGGCCCGCTCCTACGGGCGGCGCCGGGACGCCCTGGTGGCCGGACTCGCCCGCCACGGCGTCCCCGCGCACGGCCACAGCGGCATGAACGTATGGGTCCCCGTCTCCGACGAGACCGGCGCCGTCGCCCGCCTGCTGCACGCCGGATGGGCCGTCGCGCCGGGGGCGCGGTTCCGTCTCGCCTCGCCGCCCGGCGTCCGGCTGACCGTCTCTCCGCTGGCCGACGGCGACATCCCGGCCGTGGCCGGCGCCGTCGCCGAAGCCCTGCGCCCCTCCACTCCCCGGCGTTACGACTGAGGTGCCGGCCGAAATGGCCGAATCCAGTCGGTCCATCCGACAAACCCCATGTGGGGCAAGAACACCGCATCGAGGTAACTCCGGGTCCAAGCGCCCTACTTCGCACATTCCCGCCAGCTCCGGGCCACCTCCTCCCTGGTCACCGGGATCGAGGAGGCGTTCAACAACTCCTACCGGGACGGCTCGTTCCAGTGCGTGCGTTCCAAGATCACAGCGGGGTTATAGCCTGGGGAAATGCTTCCCCTCGTCACCGCCACGCGCTATGTGACTCCGCTGCGCGAGGGCGGGTCGCTGCCCGGCCTCCTCGAGGCCGACGATCTGGGCACCTACGTCACCAAGTTCACCGGCGCCGGCCAGGGCCGCAAGACGCTGGTCGCCGAGGTGATCTGCGGACTGCTGGCGCAGCACCTCGGGCTGCGCGTGCCCGACCTCGTCGGCGTGTGGCTGGACCCGGTGATTGCGCCTCCCGAGCCCGACGAGGAGGTCCAGGAGCTGCTCAAGGCCAGCGCCGGGCTCAACCTGGGCATGGACTACCTGCCCGGCTCGCTCGGTTTCGACCCGCTGGCCTACGAGGTCTCGGCGCAGGAGGCGGGCCGCATCGTCTGGTTCGACGCGCTCATCGGCAACGTCGACCGGTCCTGGCGGAATCCGAACCTGCTGGTGTGGCACGGCCGGATCTGGCTCATCGACCACGGCGCCTCGCTGATCTGGCACCACAACTGGCCCACCGCCGCCAAGTCCGCCGAGCGGCCCTACGACGCGTCCGACCACGTGCTGGCGCGCTTCGGGCCCGACGTGGCGGGCGCGGCGGGCGAGCTCGCGCCGACGGTGACCAAGGAGGCCATCGCCCGGTGCGCGGCACAGGTGCCCGACGAGTGGCTGGAGGACGAGCCGGGATTCGACCACCCGGACCAGGTCCGCGAGGCCTACGTACGCGCCCTGGCGGCACGGGCACAGACCGTGCACGAACGCCTGGTCCTGGGCGAGCCCACCCCCGACCGCCCCTCGCAGGCCCCCGGCTGGCTGACGGCCCGGCCGGGCCGCACGGCGGGGGAGGCCCGATGAGCCGCGACGTCTTCGAGTACGCCCTGCTGCGCGTCGTCCCCCGGGTCGAGCGCGGCGAGTCGATCAACGCCGGCGTCCTGGTCTACTGCCGCGCCAGGTCCTTTCTTGCCGCCCGCACCCACCTGGACGCCGATCGGCTGCGGGCGCTGGACCCGCAGGCCGACGCCGAGGGCGTTCGTGCCGCGCTGCACGCCGTCGAGGAGCTGTGCGCCGGCGGGGCGGCGGCCGGCCAGGCCGCCGGTGACGACGCGGGCCGCAGGTTCCGCTGGCTGGTCGCCCCCCGCAGTACGGTGCTGCAGCCGGGCCCGGTGCACACCGGCCTGACGGCCGACCCGGAGGCGGAGGCCGAGCGGCTGCTCGGCCTCCTGGTGCGCTGAATCTCACCGCCGTCGGCAACCGTTGACACGGAGTGCCACGGCTCTTAGCGTCACGTGCACCGAAGGTACTAAGCGGTTGCTCACCACTCAGGCGAGGAGAAGCAGCATGTCCACCACCGAGCAGCGCGTCGCGATCGTGACGGGCGCAGCCCGAGGCATCGGCGCGGCCACGGCCGTCCGGCTGGCGGCCGAGGGCCGCGCGGTCGCCGTACTCGACATCGACGAGGCCTCCTGCAAGGAGACCGTGCAGAAGATCACCTCCGCGGGCGGCAAGGCCGTCGCCGTCGGCTGCGACGTCTCGGACTCCGCACAGGTGGAGACCGCGGTGGCCCGCGTCGTCGACGAGCTGGGCGCGCCCACCGTCCTGGTCAACAACGCCGGCGTGCTGCGCGACAACCTGCTGTTCAAGATGAGCGACTCCGACTGGGACACCGTCATGAACGTGCACCTGCGCGGCGCGTTCCTGATGTCCCGTGCCTGCCAGAAGCACATGGTCGACGCCGGGTTCGGCCGGATCGTGAACCTGTCCTCCAGCTCGGCGCTGGGCAACCGCGGCCAGGTCAACTACGCGGCGGCAAAGGCCGGCATGCAGGGCTTCACCAAGACCCTGGCGAAGGAACTGGGCAAGTTCGGTGTGACCGCCAACGCCGTCGCGCCGGGCTTCATCGCCACCGACATGACCGCGGCGACCGCCGAGCGGGTCGGCATGGGCTTCGACGACTTCCAGAAGGCCGCCGCCTCCCAGATCCCGGTGCAGCGGGTGGGCCGTCCGGAGGACGTCGCCAACGCCATCGCGTTCTTCACCGGCGAGGAGGCCGGCTTCATCTCCGGCCAGGTGATGTACGTGGCCGGCGGACCGCTGAACTGATCGGAGCCGAACGGACATGGCACAGCAGCAGGACAGCGGACACGTCGCCCTGGTCACCGGCGGCAGCCGCGGCATCGGGTTCGGCATCGCCGAGGCCTTCGTGGCCCGCGGCGACCGGGTGTGCATCACCGGGCGCAACGAGGACAGCCTCAAGGAGGCCGTCGAGCGGCTGGGCGCCGACCGCGCCATCGGCGTGGCCGGCAAGGCCCACGACGCCGACCACCGGGCGGCCGTGATCGAGCGGATCACGGACACCTGGGGCCGGCTGGACCATCTGGTGAACAACGCGGGCACCAACCCGGTCTTCGGTCCGCTGGCGGACATGGACCTGGGCGTGGCCCGCAAGGTCTTCGAGACCAACGTCCTCTCCGCTCTCGGCTTCTCCCAGCTCGCCTGGGCCGCCTGGCAGCGGGAGAACGGCGGCTCGATCGTCAACGTGGCCTCCGTCGCCGGGCTGTCGGCCTCGCCCTTCGTGGGGGCCTACGGCATGAGCAAGGCCGCGATGGTCAACCTGACCCTCCAGCTGGCGCACGAGTTCGCGCCGACGGTCCGGGTCAACGCCGTCGCCCCGGCCGTGGTCAAGACCCGCTTCGCCGCGGCCCTGTACGAGGGCCGCGAGGAGCAGGCCGTCGCCCGTTACCCGATGGGCCGGCTCGGCGTGCCCGAGGACATCGGCGGCGCGGTGGCCTTCCTCAGCTCCGACGCGGCGGGCTGGGTCACCGGCCAGACCCTCGTCCTGGACGGCGGTCTCTTCCTCAACGCGGGCGTCGACCAGTAGCACGGACGCCCCCCGACGGTCCCGGCATCGTTCCCCTGCGGAGCGGTGCCGGGACCGTCCGTGAGCTCGGTGAAACGCTTCCGTGGAATAGTTGATCTGTGCATATTCTCCAGCCGTGGACCTGCGGTATGGTCGTCACGCCTCCGGCCCGCGGGACCGCGTGAGCACCCCGTGTGCGGTACACGGGTGCCAGAGAACAACGCAAGCGACCGGCCGATGGCACTTCCTCCAGCACCGCACCAGCAGTAGTGGCCCCGCCGACTGAGGAGCGCGTACGTGTTCGACCGGAACCGACCTCTCGCCTTGACCTCGTTCGTGGTGATATCCGCGCTTCTCGGCGGATGCAGCACGATCTCCGGAGACGACGGCGAGACCGGGGACCCCATCGTCGTCGGGACGACGAGTGCGCCGTCGGTCCTGGACCCGGCGGGGGCGTGGGACGGTTCCTGGGAGCTGTTCCGGAACATCTACCAGACGCTGATGTACTTCCCGAACTCCTCCAGTTCCCCCAAGCCGGACGCGGCCAAGAGCTGTTCCTTCACCGACTCCGCCAGCAAGGTCTACAGCTGCACGCTCCGCAAGGGACTGACCTTCTCCAACGGCCACCCGCTGACCTCGAAGTCCGTGAAGTTCTCCATCAACCGGATCTTCACCATCGACGCCAAGGCGGGACCCGCCGGCCTGCTGGGCAGCCTGGACCACATCGAGACGCCCGACGAACGCACCGTCGTCTTCCACCTGAACAAGTCGGACGCCACCTACCCCATGGTCCTCGCCACACCCGCCACCGCGATCGTCGACCCGAAGGTCTATCCCGGCGACTCGCTGCTGAAGGGTGACGGGATCGCCGGTTCCGGTCCCTACGCGCTCGCCGACTACGAGGACGGCAAGAAGGCCGTCCTGGAGAAGAACACCCGTTACAAGGGTCCGGCCGAGATGAAGAACGACGGCGTCACCATCCGGTATTTCCAGAAGTCCGACGCCATGGTGAAGGCCCTGAAGCACAAGGACATCGACGTCATCTTCCGCGGCCTGACGCCGGGTGAGGTCAACGACTTCCAGAAGGCCGGCGCGAAGGGCTCCGACGCGGTCCAGTTGACCGAGATGGTCGGCACCGAGATCCGCTACCTGGTCTTCAACCCCAAGTACAAGTGGGCCGGCAACGAGGCCGTCCGCAAGGCGATCGCCCAGCTCATCGACCGCAAGGCACTGGTGCGCAACGTCTACGACCGCACCGCGGAAGCGCTGTACTCGATGGTCCCGGCCACGATCATCGGTCACACCAACGCCTTCTACGACGAATACGGTGAGCCCAGCCGGGCCAAGGCCGAGTCCATCCTGCGGGACGCCGGTATCGACAAGAAGGTGCCGCTGACGCTCTGGTACACCACCGACCGCTACGGCACCACGATGAAGGCCGAGTTCGAGGAGCTGCAGCGGCAGCTCAACGGCTCCGGGCTCTTCGACGTCACGATCAAGGGCCGTCCGTGGAAGGAGTTCTCCGCCGCCTACAGCAAGGGCGAGTACCCGGTGTTCGGCCGCGGCTGGTTCCCCGACTTCCCGGACCCCGACAACTACATCTCGCCGTTCGTCGGTGAGACGAACGCGCTCGGCGCGCCGTATGTGAACCCCAAGCTCACCGACGAGCTGCTGCCCGCCTCCCGAAGGGAGGCCAACCGGGCGAAGACCGCCGACGAGTTCGCCGAGGCCCAGGACGTCATCGCCCAGGACGCCCGGCTGCTGCCGCTGTGGCAGGGCAAGGTCTACGTCGCCTCCCGCAAGGACATCGCCGGCATCGAGGGCAGCCTGGACCCGTCGACCATCATGCTGATGTGGAAGTTCCACCGGATGACCAGCTGGTGAGGCGCCCGCAGTGTCCGGCTGTCAGTGCCCGGCGGTAACTTCGGCGCGTCAACTGCGGGAACACACACCACCGGAGGCCACCGAGTGATCGACACGCTGCCCGAGTCCTGGCAGGACGTGCTGGGTGACGAGCTGGACAAGCCGTACTTCAAGGAGCTCACCGCCTTCGTCGCGGCCGAACGGGCGCGCGGCCCGGTCCACCCGCCCCACGAGCAGGTCTTCGCCGCCCTCGAGGCGACGCCCTTCGCGGACGTCCGGGTGCTGGTCCTCGGCCAGGACCCGTACCACGGCGACGGGCAGGGCCACGGCCTGTGCTTCTCGGTGCGTCCCGGCGTGAAGACGCCGCCCTCGCTGCGCAACATCTACAAGGAACTCCGCGAGGACCTCGGGCACCCGGTGCCCGACAACGGGTACCTGATGCCGTGGGCGCAACAGGGCGTGCTGCTGCTGAACGCGGTCCTCACCGTGCGTGGCGGCGAGGCCAACTCCCACAAGGGCCGCGGCTGGGAGACCTTCACCGACGCCGTCATCAAGGCGGTGGCCGCCCGCGAGAAGCCGGCCGTGTTCGTCCTGTGGGGCGCCTACGCCCGCAAGAAGCTGCCCCTGATCGACACCGGGCGGCACACGGTCGTCCAGGGGGCGCATCCTTCTCCGCTCTCGGCGAAGAAGTTCTTCGGCTCCCGCCCGTTCACGCAGATCGACAAGGCGCTCGCCGAACAGGGCCACCCCGCGGTGGACTGGCGGATCCCCGACCTGGCGGGCTGAGCCTGCCGCGAGGAGGGGGCAGCGGGCGGCGGGCTTCACCGTCCGTAGGCGTCCTCGCAGATCCGCGCCGCCTGGCCGCCCTCCTTCCAGTGCCCGTACCGGCGGCCCAGATCGCACACCCCCGTGCCGCTTGGCAGTCCGTGCAGCTCGGGCGCCGCGGTGACGGGAGGCGGCGCGCCGGTGTGCCGGCGGGGCGCCGCACGCTCCGGTGCCCGGCCGGCCGGACCGGGCGCGGCCCCGCCGGCCTGCTTGCGCTCGTGGCCGGCGGACGGGCCGGACTGCTGCGCGGCGGCAGGTGACGAGCGCGTCGGGTCCGGGTCGGAGACGGCCTCCCGGGCGGAGGGGCGCACGAACTGCGGTCTCTCCAGGCCGGGGGTCCCGGAGGCCCGGGCAGTGGGCCCGGCGGTGCCCGCATGGCCGTCGGGCGGAGCGCTGACCGACACACAGCCGGCGGCCGCGGGCACGGCCATGCTCGCCAGGGCCACCATCTTCGTCACACGTCGCATTCCGATCACTCTGCTGCCTGCGTGCGGCAGCCGCCAGTACCCGCAGGAGTGATCCACGAGGCGCCGTGCTGCCGCGCGTTCAGCCCGGCAGCATGCCCCGCAGCAGTTCCTCCAGGCCTGTCAGCAGGTCCCGGAGCGACGGCGGCTCGGCGTGGTGCGCCCCCGCCGTGCAGGAGAACAGCATCCCGTCGCACCAGGCGATCACCGACAGCGCGTGCCGGGCGGGCTCCGGGGATCCGGCCTCGCGGAGCATCGCCACCAGCGGCTCCCGGAAGGTCTCGGTGCCCGTCCGGTCGTAGTGGGCGCGCAACTCCGGGCGCCGGGTGGCCTCCAGCGCCAGTTCGTAACGGGCGACGGTCAGCTCCCGGTGCTCGGTCACACTGCGGTGCACCGCGGTCGCGCACATCCTGGCGAAGCCGTCGAGGCCGGCGTCCGCCGCGGGCAGTTCCTCCGGCAGCAGCACCCGCGCCTCGCGGACGGCGAGCCGCCGCACGGTCAGCTCAAGCAGTGCCGCCCTGGTGCGCGCCACGTTGGAGGTCGACCCCGGCGGCAGCCCCGCGGACTCGTCCACGGCCCGGTGGGTCAGGCCGCGCAGCCCCCGGGCGGCGAGCAGGCCGATCGCGGCGTCGGCCACCAGATCCGCACGGCCGGAGGGGCGGGGGGCCGGAGGCCGGGGCGTCGTCATGACAGCAGCTTAGAAGTCACTACAGATGTAGTATCGGGTACGTCCTCGCACACCGTGGAAGGAGCGGTCATGCCGGAGAATCGCGCCGTCGTGCTGGGAGGCGGCATCGGCGGACTGACCGCCGCGGCCGCGCTGCACCGCCGTGGCTGGCAGGTCACGGTTCTCGAGCGCGCCGCCGCGCTCGAACCCGTGGGCGCCGGCATCTCGCTGGCCCCGAACGCCCAGCGTGCCCTGGACGTGATCGGACTGGGCGACGCCGTCCGCGCCCGCACCGCCTGGCACGGTGCAGGCGGGCTGCGCACCCCGTCGGGGCGCTGGCTGGCCCGCACCCGCAACGAGGCGGCGGCCGCCCGCTACGGCGGCCCCCTGGTGCTGCTCACGCGCACGGAGCTCGTGGAAATGCTGGCGCGGACGCTGCCGGCCGACACGGTGCGCACCGGTCGGCAGGCCCGGCTGGCCGACTCCGGAGCCCGCGACCGGCCCGCGGTCGTCCACACCGAGCACGAGCAGCTCACCGCCGAACTGGTCGTCGTCGCGGACGGCATCCATTCCGGCGCCCGCCGGGTGCTGTTTCCCCGTCATCCGCAGCCCGCCTACGCCGGCTGCACCACCTGGCGCTTCGTCACCGACGCGCCGCGAGTGTCCTTCGCACCGCACGAGACGTGGGGCCGCGGCGCGCTGTGGGGCACACAGCCGCTTCCGGACGGCCGCGTGTACGCCTACGCCGCGGCCGCCGTGTCACCGTCGCAGTCGGCACCCGAGGGCGAACGCGCCGAACTGGCCCGCCGTTTCGGGTCCTGGCACGCGCCTGTGCCCCAGCTGATCGAGGCGGTCGACCCGGCGGCGGTGCTCCGCAACGACGTGTACGAGGCGTCGGTGCCGCTGCCCGCCTACCACCGCGGCCGGGTCGCCCTGCTCGGCGACGCGGCCCACGCGATGACCCCGCACCTCGGCCAGGGCGGCAACCAGGCCATCGAGGACGCCGTGGTCCTCGCCCACCACGCCCCGCCGGGCGCGGCCGACCTGCCCGGCTACACGCTGGCCCGGCTGCGCCGTACCACCGAGGTGGTCCGCCGCTCCCGGCAGGCCGGCCGGATCGCCACGCTCGGTTCGGCGCCCGGGTGCCTGCTGCGCGACCTCACGGTCGCCGTACTCGACCGGGCCGCTCCCGGGCTGGCCCTGCGGGCGCTGGACGGCATCGCCGACTGGTCGCCGCCGACGTCCTGACCCGCCGGAGGGGACCTAACGTCTGCCGCCGCTGAGACAGGAGGGCCTGGGGGAGGGCCGGCAGCCGCCGGCCGGACTGTCGCGGGGCGCGGGCCCCGGGCCGGGCGCGGCCGGGCGTGCCGGAGCGGGCACCGTGACCCGCATGTGAACGGCCGCCTCCTGCGGTGCCGCGGCGGGCCGCGCGGTCGTACTCGGCGTCCCGCCGCGCACCACCAGCACCACCAGCCCGTACCCGGCGACCACCGCGGCGGCCAGCGCGGCGGTCGCGCCCGCCGACCCGTACCGGAAGCCCTCGCCCAGCAACACGATGCCGGCCGCCGCGGCCACCACGGGGTTCACCACCGTCGCCGTCGCCAGGGGAGCGGCGAGCCCGCCGCCGCGGTAGGAGGCCTGCGAGGTGACCATCCCGGCCGCCGCGAACCCGGCGACGAGCGCGGCCACCGGCGCGCCCGCCGCCGGCGCCTGCAAAATCCAGTCGTCCGCGAGCGCTTTGACGCCCACGGAGGCCGTGCCGAAGGAGACCCCCGACGCGGTGGCCAGCGCCGCGCTGCGCACGGCCGGCCTGCCGCGCCCGGCCGCCGACCCGCCCAGCAGCAGCGCCATCAACACCGCGGCGGCGCCGGCGACCAGGTAGAAGGCCTGCGGATCGAGAGTCCGGTCCCCGGGCGAGCCGGTGAGAAGCAGCAGCACCGCCAGCCCCGAGGAGACCAGCAGGATCCCCCGCCAGGCCGCCGCCCGTACCGGCCGCTTCACCAGCAGGGCGGCCATCGGGGCCACCAGGACGATGGTCAGCACCCCGAGCGGCTGCACGACCGTCAGCGGTCCCAGTGCCAGTGCCGCCACGTGCAGCAGCGCACCGGCCCCGTTCAGCGCGACCGAACCCCACCACGGCGCGCACCGCAGCAGCGCGTACCTGCCGGGCGCCGTCGTGGAGGCGACCCGCTCCTGCACGATCGCCGCCCCCGCGTAGCAGACGGCCGAGACCAGGGCGAGCAGGACCGAGGCCAGGAGCGGGTTCATGGCCGCGCCCGGCGGCGGTGACGAGCGCGGAGACAAGCGGTGCCCTTCATGTCTCCAGGATGGTCCTCTCCGCGCGCCGCCGCGTCCTGCGGCAGGCGCGTCCCGCCGTCCGCCCTGAGGACTACCACTCGTCGCGATCTACGTCTGGGAGCGGATGCGTGACGGCTTTACCCCCTACGGCTCTCCCCGGCTTTCGCTTCTCCGCCGCCCGCCACACGCTGCGAAAAGGGGGCCGCAGCGGACTCAGGGAGAACGCAGATGGGCGTGCGTGGACGCATGACGGTCGCGGCGGTGCTGGTGGCGGTTCTGCTGACGGCCTGTTCGGCACAGACCGCGCCGCCGCCCGACGACGAGGCCTCGGCCGCCGACGGCGCGGCCGCGCGGCCCTTCACCCTGGTGGCCACCGGCGACGTGATCCCCTATCCCTCGATCATGGAGCAGGCGCACCGCGACGCGGGCGGCGACGGCTACGACTTCCGCCAGATCTTCGCGGGGGTGAAGCCGGTGGTCTCCGCCGCCGACCTGGCGCTGTGCCACCTGGAGACCCCGTTCGGCGACGAGGACGGCCCCTTCACCGGCTACCCGCTCTTCCGCTCGCCGCCGCAGCTCGCCGCGTCGCTGCGCAGCACCGGCTACGACAGCTGCTCCACGGCCTCCAACCACACCCTGGACGGCGGCTGGGAGGGCCTGCGCCGGACGCTCGACGCGATGGACGCGGCCGGGCTGCGCCACCCCGGGGCCGCACGGTCGGCGAAGGAGCGCGCCACGCCCGTCCTGCTGCACGCCGGCGGCGCCACCGTCGCCCACCTGTCCTACACCTACGGCACCAACGGCATCCCGCTGCCCGCCGGCAGGCCCTGGGCGGTCAACCTGCTCGATCCGGACCGGATCATCGCCGACGCGCGCGCCGCACGCCGTGCCGGAGCCGACGTCGTGGTGGTCAGCGTGCACTGGGGGACCGAGTGGCAGCAGGCCCCGAACGAGCGGCAGCGCACGGTGGCCCGCGCCCTGACCGCGTCGACCTCGCACGGCCGGCGCGACATCGACCTGGTGATCGGCACGCACAACCACGTTCCGCAGCCCTACGAGAAGATCAACGGAACCTGGGTCGTCTACGGCCTGGGCGACCAGGTCGCCAGCTTCATCCCGTCGATGTACCGGGGAAACGAGGGTTCCACCGCCTGCTTCACCTTCGCCCCGCCCGCCGGTGCGGGCGGGGCGTGGACCGTGCGGAAGGCCGAGTTCCTGGTCAGCCACTCCGACACCGGGCCGCCGTTCCGCGTGGTGCGCGCGACCGGGCGGAACTTCCCGGAGGTGCATGAGCGGGTGCGTGCGGCGGTGCTCAGCCGCGGCGCAGCCAAGGACGGCCTCACCGAGGCCCGCTGACCGGCAGGGGGCGCGTTCTCAGGCGCGCTGCCCGGCCGGCAGCCTGCTCTCCGCCCGCACGGCGGCCTCCGGGTGCGCGGCCTTCCGGGCAGAGCGCGCCGCACGCACCGAGGCGGCGGCGTGCCGCAGCCGGGCACGCTTGCGCCACGCCATCACCGCCCCGAAGGCGGCAGAGAGCACGACGAACGCGAACGAGATCAGGAAGGCCGGTGACGTCGGGGACATCGCCGTGCCGCCGGCCACGACGTAGGCGGCCGTGTTGGGCAGCGAGCCCAGGGTGGTGCCGGCCAGGAAACCGAACCACCCCATCCGGGAGACCGAGGCGGCGTAGTTCGACGGCGAGAAGGGGATGCCGGGCAGCAGCCGCATCATCAGCATCGACCGGAAGCCGTGCCTGCTCAGCTGCCCGTCGGCGGCCTCCAGCCAGCGCCCGCGCACCAGGGACCGCAGCGCGTCCTGGCCCAGCAGCCGGCCCAGCCCGAAGTTGATGGCGGCGCCCACGGCGGTGCCGGCGAGGGCGCCGACGGTGCCCAGCTGCGCGCCGAACAGCGCGCCGGCGGCGAGGTTGAGGAAGGGGCGGGGGACGAACGCCATGGTGCACAGCCCGTAGGCCAGGGCGAACAGCACGACTCCTGCGCCGCCCGTCAGCCCGGCCGGCAGGCCGTGCATCAGCAGCTTCTGCGGTTCGTAGACCAGGACGGAGGTGGCGGCACCCGCGAGCAGCAGGGCCAGCAGGCCCAGCCGGGCCCAGGGGGCGAACAACGTCTTTGCGAGGCGGGTGGGGAGACCCGCGGGCGTTGCGGGAGGGGACATTCCGCGAGCGTAACCGACCAGGCCGCCACCGTGCCGGTCCCGCAGGTCCCCGGACCGGGGGCGCGCTCGTACGGGACGGCACAATGGCGGACGTGGAAGAACCCGCGCCCGTGACACGTGAAGCAGCCGGCCGGACCCTGCGCCTGCTGCCTGACCTGGACCGCAGCGGTGCCATGCTGCTCACGGTCGACGGCGCGCCGCAGTCGTACGTCGACCCGGCGGACCCGGGCCACCTCGAGTTCGAATACGTCCGCCGTCTCGCCCACGCACTGGACCTGACCGAGCCCGCCGGTCCGCTGGACGTACTGCACCTGGGCGGCGGGGCACTCACCCTCCCCCGTTACCTCGCGGCGGCCCGCCCCGGCTCCCGGCAGCGGGTCGCCGAGCCGGACGACGCGCTCCGGGACCTGGTGGCGCAGCACCTGCCGCTTGCGCCGGGCAGCGGGATCCGGGTGGAGGCGGCGGACGCGCGCGCCTTGGTGGACGACGCGCCCGCCGCGTGTGCCGACGTGGTCCTCGCCGACGTCTTCGACGGCGACCGGGTGCCCGCCCACCTGACCACGCTGGAGTATGCCCGTGCCGTCGCCCGCGTCCTGCGGCCCGGCGGCCTGTACGCGGCGAACCTCGCCGACGCCAAGCCCTTCGGCTTCCTCGCGTCGCAGCTGGCCACCTGGGGCGCGGTGGCCGAGCACCTGTGCGTCCTCGCCGAACCCGCCGTGCTGCGCGGGCGCCGGTACGGCAACGTCGTGCTGCTCGCCTCCGGCTCCCCGCTGCCGCTCGCCGGCCTGACCCGGCGGCTGGCCGCGGACCCCTTCCCCGCGCGCGTCGCCCACGGCGACTGGACGGCCGCCCTGACCCGGGGCGTGCCGCCGGCTCACGACGGCTCGGCGGCGCCCTCGCCCAGGCCGCCCGACGGCGCCTTCGCAATCGGCTG
>DASSBO010000374.1:0-5789 GCA_035698655.1 Streptomyces sp. | reverse complement strand
GCGGGGGAGGAGTCGGTCAGCTGGATGTAGCCGCCGAGCACCGGCTCGTCGAGCACTTTGGCCCGCTTGTGGCTGTTGATCAGCATGACCTGGCGCGGCGGCATGCCCTGCTTGTCCCGGATGCCGCTCGCCTCGGTCGTCTCGTCGACCATCATCCGGCCGGTGACCGTGACGTGTCCGCTGGGCGCGGGGGGCACGTCCGGGAACTTGGTCAGGTCGTTCCCGGCCGGGATCCACCCGCGGTTGACCAGCAGGGCCGTGCCGTCGTCGCGGATCAGCGGCGTGAGGACGAAGTAGCCGATGGACTGCCCGTCGGCGGCGGTCCGCTGCCGGACGACGACCTCGTGCTCGGTGTCGTAGGTGCCGCTCGCGCGCACCGCGCGGAACTGGTCGTCCTCCGCCGGTTCCTCGTGCACGCCGGTGAGCCGGTCCACCGGGACCGGCGGGGCCTTGAGGCTGTGCACGATCAGGTCGTTCTGTGCCGCCCGCTGCTCGTGCCGGTGCAGCTGCCAGAAACCCAGCTCGATCATCACCGGGATGAGCACGAGACCGAGGAGGGTGAGGATCACCCACTGCCGGGTCAACAGGAAGCGGTACACGTTCACCGACGGTACCCCCGCCGCGGTCAGTCTCCGGGCGCGGGGGCCACGTCCTGCAGCAATTGGCTGAACGCCGCCTCGTCGATCACGGGCGTCCCGTGGGCGGCGGCCTTGACCAGTTTGGACGTGCCCGAGCCGGGGTCGTTGGTCACCACGACACTGGTGAGCCGCGAGACACTGGTCGCGATGTGCAGCCCGGCGTCGGCGGCCCGGTCCTCCAGCAGCTCGCGGTCCACCGTGGTGTCCCCGGAGATCGCCACCCGCATGCCCTGCACCAGTCTGTCTCCGGGCCGGTACCGGCCGGGGTTGGGGTAGGGACAGGCGGGCCGCCGGCGGGAGCGGCGCCAGCCGGCCCCGTAGGCCCGCCCGCCGAAGCCGGCTGCGCGCGAGGTGCCGCCGGCGGAGGAGTCGGACCACTCGGTCAGCGGCCGGCAGGCCAGCAGCGGCAGCCGCGCGCCGGTGCGGGCGGCCAGGGCGAGGCTCGGCCGGAACGCCTCGGCCAGCACCCGGGCGTCGTCCAGCGCGTGGTGCGCGTGCCGCTGCTCGACGCCGTAGTGCGCGGCGAGCGACTCGAGCTTGTGGTTGGGCAGCGGAAGGCCCAGCTCCTTGGACAGCGCTATCGTGCACAGCCGCTGTTCGACGGGCACGGTCAGCCCGGCCCGCGCGTACTCCCGGGCGATCATCGACCAGTCGAACAACGCGTTGTGCGCCACCAGCACCCGGCCGCCCAGCCGGCGGGCGAGCTCCTCGGCGACCTCGGGGAAGAGCGGCGCGTCGGCGAGCACCTCGCTGGTCAGCCCGTGGATCCAGGTGGGGCCCGGGTCGCGCTGCGGGTTGACCACCGTGTACCAGTGGTCCTCGACACGGCCCTGCGCGTCCAGCCGGTAGACGGCGGCGGAGACGATCCGGTCGCTGCGGGAGAGCCCGGTGGTCTCCACGTCGACCACCGCGTAGCCCTGCGGATAGCCCGACGGCCAGCCGGCCCCTGCGGCCTGCTGGGCGGGAACGCGGGGCGCCGTCGCCGTGCCGTCCGTGTGTGCCGTGGCGTCTTCGAGCATGGTCACAGAGAATACGGGGCGGCTCTGACAGCGATTGAGGCGACGTCACCACGAAGGCACGTCCTGCGGAAACGCGCGCGGACGGAAGAGAACTGACGTGCGGTCAATTCGGCGTGTGCCCGAACCTGCCCGTCGAGTGCCGCCGGGTGTCCCCTCGGCTGTGCGCCGGCATGCCACCCGGATGACTTCAACGAACTGTTGAATTTCGTTTCGGTCGCGTACGCTGCGAAACAAGAAGGGCCGACCGTGGAGGGCCGACGGCATGCTTCTCGACACCTACGGACGGGTCGCCACCGACCTGCGCGTCTCGCTGACCGACCGCTGCAACCTGCGCTGCACCTACTGCATGCCCGAAGAGGGCCTGCAGTGGCTCGCCAAGCCGTCGCTGCTCACCGACGAGGAGATCGTGCGGCTGGTGCGCATCGCCGTCACCCGGCTCGGCGTCCGCGAGGTCCGCTTCACCGGCGGTGAGCCCATGCTGCGGCCCGGCCTCACCTCGATCGTGCAGGAGTGCGCCGCGCTGGAGCCCCGTCCGCAGCTCTCCCTGACCACCAACGGCATCGGCCTGGCGCGCACCGCCGACGCGCTGCGCGAGGCCGGCCTGGACCGGGTGAACGTCTCCCTGGACACGCTGCGCCCCGAGGTCTTCCAGCGCATGACCCGCCGCAAGCGGCACGCCGACGTCCTGCGCGGCCTGGAGGCCGCGCGCACCGCCGGCCTGACGCCGGTGAAGGTCAACGCCGTCCTCATGCCGGAGCTCAACGACGACGAGGCGCCCGACCTGCTCGCCTGGGCCGTGGAGAACGACTACGAGCTGCGCTTCATCGAGCAGATGCCGCTGGACGCGCAGCACGGCTGGCAGCGCGAGGGCATGATCACCGCAGGGGACATCCTGGCCGCACTGCGCACCCGCTTCACCCTCACCCCCGAGGGCGACGGCGAGCGCGGCTCGGCCCCCGCCGAACGCTGGCTCGTCGACGGCGGGCCGCACCGGGTCGGCGTCATCGCCTCGGTGACCCGTCCCTTCTGCCGCGCCTGCGACCGCACCCGGCTCACCGCCGACGGGCAGGTGCGCACCTGCCTGTTCGCCCAGGAGGAGTCCGACCTGCGCGGCGCCCTGCGCTCCGGCGCGGACGACGAGACCGTCGCCGGGCTGTGGCGGCAGGCCATGTGGGGCAAGAAGGCCGGCTCCGGCCTCGACGACCCCTCGTTCCTGCAGCCCGCCCGGCCGATGAGCGCCATCGGCGGCTGAGGCACAGCCTCTCAGGCCTGCTCCGGGTCCTCCCAGTCCGCCAGCGGCACGACGTCCTTCAGGAAGCCGCGCGCCCCCAGGAACGCCGACAGATGCTCCCGGTGCTCCTCACACGCCAGCCACGTCTTGCGGCGCTCGGGCGTGTGCAGCTTCGGGTTGTTCCAGGCCAGCACCCACACGGCGGCGGCGCGGCAGCCCTTGGCGGAGCAGATGGGCGACTCGGGATTCTGCGCGGGTATCACGGCCCCCATCCAACACCCCTGCCCGCACACATGGCGACGCCGGGCAGCCACGGGGGGAGCCGCCCGGCGTCGGTCCGTCGCTCCGACGGGGGATGCGGAGCGCATGGGAAGTATCGCACGCGGGCCCATCGCCCGGCACCGGAACCGCAGGATTGATCTGAGGTTTTCCTGAGGTTCTGTGCCTTCCGTGCCAGAGGGTCAACCACGTTCGTACGGAGGGGTGGTGGGCCGCTCGCCGTCCTGCTCGGACGCCTCGCGTGGCTCCTCCTCGGGCGCGTCGCCGCGCCAGTCCGCGCCCAGCTCCGGACGCGAGGCGTCGTGCAGATAAGCCGACGGCAGGTCCTTGGACGTCTCCCGGCCGGCATTCGCGATCACGACGGCCACGTACGGGATGACCAGGCCCCCGATCAGCGCGATGATCGCCAGCGGACGCTCCACGTTCCACAGCACGACGGCGAGGATCACCGCGAGGGTGCGCACGAGCATCGAGATCACGTAGCGGCGCTGCCGCCCGCGCACGTCCTCCTCCAGGCTCTGCCGGGCGCCGGTGATCCGGAAGACCTGGCCGTCCTTCTGCTTCCGCTTCACGCTCCACCACCCGTTCCAGGCCGGTCACCACATGCTCCGGACGCTTCCACGGTACGCCGCCGGGCGTCCCCCATCGAGACCGCCCCGGGTGCGTCCGGTGGCCCCGCCGCCCACACTGAGAGCCATGAACTGGCTGTGGGCGATCATCGTGGGGCTGGTGCTGGGCGTCATCGCCCGCGCCATCCTCCCCGGAAAGCAGCACATCCCGCTCTGGCTCACCGTGATCTTCGGCATCATCGGCGGCCTGATCGGCAACGCCGTCGCCCGCTGGGCGGGAGTGGGCTACACCAGCGGCATCGACTGGATCCGGCACGGCCTGCAGATCGGCGGCGCCGTGCTGATCGTGGCCCTGGGCACGCCGCTCTACGAGAAGGTCAGAGGGCGCGGCCACCGGCAGCGCCGCGACCGCGCCCACCCCTGAGAGGCTGTTGTCAGGCTCCGCGCAGTTCGGCGAGCTTGCGCCCCGCCTTGAGGTAGACGGTGCCACCGGTCGCCTGCTCGCCGAGCTTGTCCGCGAGACCCTCGGCCAGCGGCCGCAGCGCGTCGGCCTCTGGCAGCACGACCGTCTGCTGCCCGGCGTCCGTCTCGACGACCAGCCGCAGCGCGTTCTGCTTCGCCAGCCGCCGCGCCGCCGACGCGCTCGGCGCGAACTGAAGCACCCGGCTCAGCACCGCCGTGACGCCCTCGGCGCCGTGCTCGGCCACGTCCACGACCGGCAGGTCACCCACCTCGGCGAAGGTCTTCTTCGAGAAGTGCGCCGTGAAGCCGGCCCGGGCTGCCATCGCCGCCTTCACCCCGTGCAGCACGGTGACGACCTCGCCGGCCAGCACCTTCTTCAGGTCCATCGGGTGCAGGCTGCGCTGCTCCACCCGGGCGAGCGCCGATGCGATTTCGGCGTCGGTCCACTCCGTCCAGGCGCGCAGGTACGGGCCCATCAGCCAGTCCGGGATCGACATGACCTTGCCGAACACGTCGTCGGCGGGCGCGCTCAGCGCGATGTAGTTGCCCTTCGACTTCGACATCTTCGCGCCCGAACCGTCGGTGCCCTCGATCAGCGGCATCGCGGCGATCAGCTGCGGCCGCTGTCCGTAGACCTCCATGACCCGTCGGCCCATCTGCATGTTCAGCAGCTGGTCCACGCCGCCCAGCTCGATGCCCGCCTCGATCTCGGCCGAGTCGATGGCCATCGCCACCGGGTAGATCAGCTCCGACATCGTCAGCCCCGAACCGGCCGCCAGCCGGTTGCGGAAGTCCTCACGCTGCAGCAGCGCCGAGGCCGGCACCTGCGAGAGCACACCGATCATCCGGGGCAGCGTGATCCCCGCGAGCCACTCGCTGTTGTGCCGGAAGGAGACCTTCTCGAAGTCGAAGAACGGCCGCACTTGCTCCCGGTAGGTCGCCAGGTTTGCGGCGATGTCCTCGTCCGTCAGCGGCGGGCGCTCCGCGGTACGGCCCGACGGATCGCCGATCTTCGCCGTGATGTCGCCGATGATCAGCGTCACGTCGTGCCCCATGCGCTGGAACCGGCTCAGTACGATGATCGGCACGGCGTGCCCGAGGTGCACGTCGGTGGCCGTCGGATCGATGCCGAGCTTGACGTGCAGGCCCTTGCCCGCCGCCCGCCGCTCCTCGATCTCCTCGGCCAGCCGCTCCTCGGAGGGCAGCAGCTCCACCGCCCGCCCGGCGATCAGCGCCGCCTGTTCCTTGGCCGACAGGTCGCTCAGGTCCATCGAGCGCCGCGCATAGGTCTCCTCCAGCAGCTTCTCGACGGTGGAGTCGGAGGAGAGGTCCTGTGCCAGCAGTTCGCCGGCACGCTGCACGGAGTCGCCGAGGCGTGTCACGTTCGTCGTCCTATGGAGTAGAGGAGTGGATGGGATGCGCCGACGAGTCTATGCGGCGGGCGCAGCCGTCCGGCCGCGGCCGGTGTGTGACACCGCTCCGGGCCGAAGGACCGTTCGAGAGAAGAGGGACAGATGAAGGCAGTCGGGTTCAGCCGGTTCGGGGGACCTGAGGTCCTCGAGGTCGTGGACCTCCCGGAACCGCACCCGGG
>DASSBO010000373.1:0-3123 GCA_035698655.1 Streptomyces sp. | reverse complement strand
GTCCTGTGACGCGCTCGGCACCGGGCCGCGGACCGGGCGGCGCTAGCGTCGGCGCATGATCGTATGGCTGAACGGCACCCACGGTGCGGGCAAGACGACGACCAGTGCGCTTCTGCAACCGCTCCTCCCGCATGCGCGGGTGTTCGACGCCGAGAAGGTCGGCGAGACGCTGATGGACATCAGGCCCGCGCTGCCGTGGGCGGGCAACTTCCAGCACTGGCCACCGTGGCGGGCGCTCGTGGTCGAGACCGCCCGCCGCGTGCTCGACTACACCGGCGGCACCCTGGTGATGCCGATGACCGTGCTGGTCGAGCAGTACTGGCGTGAGATCAGCGCGGGCCTGGCCCGCCACGCCATCCCGGTGCGGCACTTCGTTCTCCACGCCGACCAGGACACCCTGCGCGGGCGCATCGAGAATGACGCCGACCTCGGTCCCTCCGCGTTCCGTCTCCAGCACCTCGCGCCCTACGCCGAGGCAGCCCGCACCTGGTTGCACGCCGAGGCCGAGGTCGTCGACACCACGCACCGCGCGCCCGCCGAGGTCGCCCGGCACCTCGCACTGGCGGTGAAAGACGGCATTGCATAAAAGTTCGGCACTGCGTATAGTCATGCCATCGAGGAGGAGGGAACGATGGCGGTACGTGCAGCAGTGGCGGGGGCAAGCGGTTATGCCGGGGGTGAGGTGCTGCGGCTGCTCGCCGGGCACCCGGAAGTGCAGGTCGGGGCGCTGACCGGGGACTCCAACGCGGGGCGGCCGCTGGGGGAGCTGCAGCCGCACCTGACGCCCTACGCGGACCGCGTGCTGGAGGCGACCACCACCGAGGTGCTCGCCGGGCACGACGTCGTCTTCCTCGCGCTGCCGCACGGGCAGTCCGCCGCGGTCGCCGAGGCACTCGGCGACGAGACGCTGATCGTCGACTGCGGCGCCGACTTCCGGCTCGCCGACCCGGCCGCCTGGCAGACCTACTACGGCACCGAGCACGCCGGCACCTGGCCTTACGGGCTCCCGGAACTGCCCGGCGCCCGTGCCGCGCTCGCCGGGACCCGCCGGATCGCCGTGCCCGGCTGCTACCCGACGGCCGTCTCGCTCGCTCTCTTCCCCGCCTACGCCGCCGGCCTCGCCGAGCCGGACGCGGTGATCGTCGCCGCCTCCGGGTCGTCCGGGGCCGGGAAGGCGCCCAAGCCGCACCTGCTGGGCAGCGAGGTCATGGGCTCGATGAGCCCGTACGGCGTCGGCGGCACCCACCGGCACACACCGGAGATCGTGCAGAACCTCTCCGCAGCCGCCGGCGAACCGGTCACCGTCTCCTTCACACCCACCCTCGCCCCCATGCCCCGCGGCATCCTCGCGACCTGCACCGCCCGCGCCCGCCCGGGCGTCACCGCTGACGCCGTCCGTGCCGCCTACGCCAAGGCGACCGCGGACGAGCCGTTCCTGCGGCTGCTGCCCGAGGGGCAGTGGCCGGCCACCGGCGCCGTGCACGGGTCGAACAGCGCCCTGTTGCAGATCGCGCTCGACGAGGCGGCGGGCCGCATCGTCGTCGTCTCGGCGATCGACAACCTCACCAAGGGCACCGCCGGCGGCGCGGTGCAGAGCATGAACATCGCCCTCGGCCTGCCCGAGGACCTCGGACTTTCCACGATCGGAGTCGCACCGTGAGTGTCACAGCGGCACAGGGATTCACCGCCTCCGGCGTCGCCGCCGGCATCAAGAAGAGCGGCGGACCGGACCTCGCCATGGTCGTCAACGAGGGGCCCCGCCGCGCCGCCGCGGGCGTGTTCACCTCCAACCGCGTCAAAGCCGCACCCGTGCTGTGGTCCGCGCAGGTGCTCAAGGGCGCCACGGTCTCCGCGGTCGTCCTCAACTCCGGCGGCGCCAACGCCTGCACCGGACCGGCCGGCTTCCAGGACAGCCACGCCACCGCCGAACGCGCCGCCGACGCGCTGGGCCACAGCGCCTCCGAGGTCGTCATCGCCTCCACCGGCCTGATCGGCGAGCGGCTGCCCATGGAAGCCGTGCTCTCCGGCGTCGACAAGGCCGCCGGTGAACTCTCCCCGCACGGCGGGGAGAAGGCCGCGCTGGCCATCAAGACCACCGACACCGTGCACAAGACGGCCGTCGCCGACCGGGACGGCTGGTGCGTCGGCGGCATGGCCAAGGGCGCCGGCATGCTCGCCCCCGGCCTGGCCACCATGCTCGTCGTGCTCACCACCGACGCCGACCTGGACGCCGCCGAACTCGACAAGACGCTGCGCGGCGCCACCCGCACCACCTTCGACCGCGTCGACTCCGACGGCTGCATGTCCACCAACGACATGGTGCTGCTGCTCGCCTCCGGCGCCTCCGGCGTCAGCCCCTCCCCGGAGGAGTTCGGCGAGGCCGTGCACGCCGTGTGCGCCGACCTGGCCCGCCAGCTCGTCAGCGACGCCGAGGGCGCGTCGAAGGACATCCGCATCGAGGTCGTGAACGCTGCCACCGAGGACGAGGCCGTCGACGTCGGCCGCACCATCGCCCGCAGCAACCTCTTCAAGTGCGCCGTGCACGGCGAGGACCCCAACTGGGGCCGCGTGCTGTCCGCCATCGGCACCACGGACGCCGTCTTCGAGCCGGACCGGCTGAACGTCGCCATCAACGGCGTGTGGGTCTGCCGGGACGGCGCCGCAGGCGAGGACCGCGAAGGAGTCGACATGCGCTACCGCCAGGTCGACGTCACCGCCGACCTCGCGGCCGGCGACGCGTCCGCCGTCGTGTGGACCAACGACCTGACCGCCGACTACGTTCACGAGAACAGCGCCTACTCCTCATGACCACCCGCACCCACACCGCGCACACCAAGGCGCAGACCCTCATCGAGGCGCTGCCCTGGCTGACCCGGCACCACGGGAAGACCGCCGTCATCAAGTTCGGCGGCAACGCGATGGTCGACGAGGACCTCAAGGCCGCCTTCGCCCAGGACGTCGTCTTCCTGCGGCACGCCGGGCTGCGCCCCGTCGTCGTGCACGGCGGCGGACCGCAGATCAGCGCCCACCTGAACCGGCTCGGGCTGGAGAGCGAGTTCAAGGCCGGGCTGCGCGTGACCACGCCGGAGACGATGGACGTCGTGCGCATGGTGCTCGCCGGGC
>DASSBO010000372.1:0-2484 GCA_035698655.1 Streptomyces sp. | reverse complement strand
CTCTTCGACGCACGGCCTGCCTACCTGGCCGCCGCGTATCAGACGATCGACGCCACCTGGGGCGGCACCGAGCCCTACCTGCGCGACGGGCTGAACCTGACCTCGGACACGCTGGACCGGCTGCGCGACCGGATGCTCGTGTAGGGCTCGCCCGCCTGTGTCACCGGTTGGCCACCGCCTGCCGCACGAGGGTGCGCCCGAAGTCCCACAGCAGGCCGCCGCCGTCATGGGCGTCGTCCATCACGGCGGTGAACGCCGCCACGAAGCGGTCCACCTCGGCCTCGCCGATGATCAGCGGCGGGATCAGCTTGATCACTTCCAGGTGGTCCCCGGAGACCTGGGTGAGCACGCGGTGGCGCTGGAGCAGCGGCACGACGACCATCTGGGCGAAGAGGCCCTTGCGGGCTGCCTGCAGCATCGTCCATCTGCTGCGCAGGCCGAGTGAGCGGGGTCTGCCGAACTCGATGCCGATCATCAGGCCGCGGCCGCGCACGTCGTGCAGCAGCTCGTAGCGGTCCTTCAGGGCGGCCAGCCGGCTGCGCAGCAGGTCACCGGTCCGGCGGGCGTTCTCGACCAGGCCCTCGTCCTCGAGGACGTGCAGGGTGGCCAGCCCGGCGGCCATGGCCTGGGCGTTCGCCCCGAAGCTGGCGGAGTGCACCAGCACCCGGTCCATCGAGGAGTAGACCTTCTTGAAGATCCAGTCCTTGCCGAGCGTGGCGCCCACCGGGACGTAGCCGCCGGAGAGCGTCTTGGCCACGCACACCAGGTCCGGTTCGACGCCCTCTTCGTGCTGGTAGGCGAAGAAGTCGCCGGTGCGCCCGAGCCCGGTCTGCACCTCGTCGGCGATGAGCAGCGCGCCCCGCTTGTGCAGCGCCTCCTGCGCGGCGCGCAGGAAACCGGGCGGCGTCGCCAGTACGCCCTTGCCCTGCACCGGCTCGACGATCAGCGCGGCGACGTCGCCGCGCCGCAGCTCCCGCTGCAGGGCGTCCAGGTCACCCAGGGGCACGACGGTGTCGCCCAGCAGCGGCCCGAAGCCGTCCCGGAACCCCGCCTCGCCGTTGACCGACAGCGAGCCGGTGGTCAGACCGTGGAAGGCGTGGTCGCAGTACAGGATCCGCGGCCGGCCGGTGGCCCGCCGGGCGAACTTCAGCGCGGTCTCGACGGCCTCCGTGCCGCTGTTGCCGAAGAAGACCCGGTCCAGCCCGGGCGCCCGCGCCAGCAGCGCCTCGGCGAGCAGCCCGGGCAGCGGCTGGCAGTCGAACCGGGTCAGGTCCGGCAGCGAGGCGTCGAGCACGTCGTGCAGCGCCTGCCGCACCACCGGGTGGTGCCGCCCCAGTCCCATCACGCCGAAGCCGGAGAGCATGTCCAGATGGTCGCGGCCCTCGGCGTCGTAGAAGTAGGCCCCCTGGGCACGCTCGTACACCCGGTCGAACCCGATGGTGTGCAGCATGCGCGGCAGCTGCGGGTTCAGGTGCCGGGTGTACAGCTCGTACCGCTCGTCGCCGCGCTCGGCGAGCAGCTTGGTCAGGTCGAAGTCGGTCACGGCGTGGCCCCCCTCTGTTCGGTCAGCTACGGCCGCCGCCCACGGTCTCCCGCGCCGCCCGCAGCGACTCCTTCAGGGACCCCATGGTGGCCATGACGGCGGTCGGTTCATAGCCGCAGTGCGCCATGCAGTTGGCGCACCGGTCGTCGCGGCCCCGGCCGTAGGCGTCCCAGTCGGTCTCCTCCACCAGCTCCCGGTACGTCGTCACGTAGCCGTCGTTCATCAGGTAGCAGGGCCGCTGCCAGCCGTAGATGGAGTAGTTGGGGATGGCCCATGCCGTGCAGGGGAAGTCGACCTTGCCCTCGAGGAAGTCCAGGAACAGCGGGCTGTGGTTGAGCCGCCAGCGGCGCCGGTTGCCGCCGGCGAAGGCCTTGCGGAACAGCTCCCTGGTCTGCTCGACGCCGAGGAAGTGCTCCTGGTCGGGGGCCTTCTCGTATGCGTAGGCGGGCGAGATCATCATCTCGTCGACCTTCAGGTCGTCGTTGAGGTAGTCCAGGACCTCGATGATGGTCTGCGGCGTGTCGGTGTTGAAGAACGTCGAGTTCGTGGTGACCCGGAAGCCGCGGCGCTTGGCCTCCCGCATGGCCTCGACCGCCTCGTCGAAGACGCCTTCCTTGGCGACGGACTCGTCGTGCCGCTCGCGCAGCCCGTCGATGTGCACGGCGAAGGCGAAGTACGGGGAGGGGGTGAACTTCTCCAGCTTCTTGCGCATCAGCATCGCGTTCGTGCACAGGAAGACGTACTTCTTCTTGGCCACCAGCTGCCGCACGATCTCGTCGATCTGCGGATGCATCAGCGGCTCGCCGCCTGCGATGGAGACCATCGGCGCGCCGGACTCGACGACGGCGCCGACGGCCTGCGCGACGGGCATCCGCTGCTTGAGGACGCCGGCCGGGTGCTGGATCTTTCCGCAGCCCTCGCACGCGAGGTTGCAGGCGAAA
>DASSBO010000371.1:0-5230 GCA_035698655.1 Streptomyces sp. | reverse complement strand
CGCTGCCGGGGAAGGTCGCCGCGAACGGCTGGCTGATGGTCGGCGGCGAGAAGATGTCGAAGTCGAACCTGACGGGCATCTCCCCGCAGCAGCTCACCGACCACTTCGGCGTCGACGCCTACCGCTGGTACTTCCTGCGGGCCATCGCCTTCGGGCAGGACGGCTCCTTCTCCTGGGAGGACTTCGCCGCCCGCTACACCAGCGAGCTGGCGAACGACTTCGGCAACCTCGCCTCGCGCGTCGCGGCGATGGTCGGCAAGTACTTCGGCGGCACCCTGCCGGAGGCGACCGCGCACGGCGCGGCCGAGCAGCCGCTGGCGGACGCCCTGGCCCGCACCGTCGCGGAGGCGGACCGGCGGATCGGCGAGGAGCTGGACTTCGCCGGCGGCATCGCGGCCGTCTTCGACTTCGTCAAGCAGGTCAACGGCTACCTCACCGAGCAGGAGCCGTGGAAGGTCGCCAAGGACGACTCGGAGGCGGCCCGCGCCCGGCTGGCGACGATCCTCTACACCGCCGCCGAGTCGCTGCGCGCCTGCGCTGTCCTGCTGAACCCGGTCATGCCGGGCACGGCGCAGAAGCTGTGGGACTCCCTCGGCGCGCAGGAGTCCCTGGGCGCGCTGGACGGCCAGCGGATCGCCGGCGCGGGGGACTGGGGGCGGCTGCCCGCCGGCGCGACCGTCACCAAGGGCGCGGCGCTCTTCCCGCGGCTGGAGAGCTGAGCAGCTCCGCACGGAACGACGGAAGCGGCCCGCACCCCCCGAGGGTGCGGGCCGCTTCGGCGTGCGGTACGTGCGGGCGGCTACTTGGCCGGCTTCGTCGGTGCCTTGCGCAGCGACAGGTGCAGCTCCTTCAGCCGCGCCTCGTCCACCGCGGACGGCGCGCCCATCAGCAGGTCCTGCGCGTTGCCGTTCAGCGGGAAGGCGATGGTCTCGCGGATGTTCGGCTCGTCGGCCAGCAGCATGACCATGCGGTCGACGCCCGGGGCGATGCCGCCGTGCGGCGGGGCGCCGAACCGGAACGCGCGGAGCATGCCGCCGAACTCGCGCTCGACGTCCTCGTGCGAGTAGCCGGCGATGCGGAACGCCTCGAACATCACCTCGGGCTCGTGGTTCCGGATGGCGCCCGAGGACAGTTCCACGCCGTTGCAGACGATGTCGTACTGCCAGGCCAGGATGTCCAGCGGGTCCTTGGTGCGCAGCGCCTCCAGCCCGCCCTGCGGCATGGAGAACGGGTTGTGCGAGAACTCGATCTCGCCGGTGTCCTCGTTCTTCTCGAACATCGGGAAGTCGACGATCCAGCAGAACCGGAAGACGTTCTCGTCGAACTGCCCGACGCGGCGTGCGACCTCGACGCGGACCGCGCCCATGATCTTGGAGACCTCGTCGAACTCCCCGGCGCCGAAGAAGATCGCCGTGCCCGGCTTGGCGCCGAGCGCTCCGAGCAGCTCGGCGACGTCCTTCTCGGTGAGGAACTTCGCGATCGGGCCGGTCAGCGCGCCCTCGTCCCCGACACGGACCCAGGCCAGGCCCTTGGCGCCCTGCTCCTGGGCGAACTCGCCCATCTGGTCGAAGAACTTCCGCGGCTGGTCGGCGGTGTCCGGGACGGCCAGGGCGCGGACGTGCTTGTCGGCGAAGGCCTTGAAGCCGCTGCCGGCGAAGACCCGGCTGACGTCGACGAGCTCCAGAGAGGTGCGCAGGTCGGGCTTGTCGGAGCCGTACTTGAGCATCGCCTCGCGGTAGGGGATGCGCGGGAACGGCGAGGTGACGTGCCGGCCGCCACCGAACTCCTCGAAGGTGTCGGTCATGACCTTCTCGATCACGCCGAAGACGTCCTCCTGCTCGACGAAGCTCATCTCGACGTCGAGCTGGTAGAACTCGCCGGGCGAGCGGTCGGCGCGGGCGTCCTCGTCGCGGAAGCAGGGCGCGATCTGGAAGTAGCGGTCGAAACCGGCGATCATCAGCAGCTGCTTGAACTGCTGCGGGGCCTGCGGCAGCGCGTAGAAGGTGCCCGGGTGGATCCGGGAGGGCACCAGGAAGTCGCGGGCGCCCTCGGGGGACGTGGCGGACAGGATGGGCGTCGCCATCTCGTTGAAGCCCAGGTCGGTCATGCGGCGCCGGAGGAAGGCGATGACCGACGAGCGCAGCATGATGTTGCGGTGCATCCGCTCGCGGCGCAGGTCGAGGAAGCGGTACTCCAGGCGCTTCTCCTCGTTGACGCCGTCGTCCGCGTTGATCGTGAAGGGGATCTGCTCGGCGGCGCCGAGGACCTCCACCTCGCCGACCTCGACCTCGATCTCGCCGGTCGGCAGGTCGGGGTTGACGTTCTCCGCGCCGCGCGCCGTGACCCGGCCGTCGACGCGGACCACGCTCTCCTTGGACAGCGAGCCGAGCTGCTCGATCACCGCGGTCTGCTCGGGGCGGACGACGAGCTGGACGATGCCGTGGTGATCCCGCAGATCGAGGAAGAGGATGCCGCCCAGGTTCCGCCGGTTGTGCAGCCAGCCGCTCAGCCGGACGTCACTGCCGACGTCCGGGGCGCGGAGCTCGCCGCAGGTGTGGGAACGGTAGCGATGCATCAGTGATCCAAGTCGTCGGGCGAAGTCGTCGGCACAATGACGCTCAAGAATACCGCCCTGGCGCACGCCCACTCGCACGGACGAGTGGCACCTGCATAAAGTGGGGCAATGCACACCGAGGACGTGCTGACAGCGGTGGACACCGGCGTCTGGTGGTGGTCGCGGTCCTCCCAGACCATCACCCTCGATGCCGTCGCCGCCCGGCTGCTCGCCCTGGACGGGGAGCCGGCCGAGGACGGCACGCTCACCGTCGGCAAGGCGGACGTCCGCTCCCACGTGCACGTGGTGGACTACGTCGAGTTCGAGAGCATCGTGGCGCTCGCCGTCGCCGAGAGCACCGTCGCCGAGTCGCTGCTGCGGATCATCGGGGAGGACGGCGCGGTGCTGCGCACCGTGCGGGCCCGGATGCGGCCCGTGCGGGAGGACGGCGCGCCTCGCGACGAGCTGCGGGTCGTCGGCATGCTCTTCGAGGTGCCGCAGCAGCCCCCGGCCGGTCCCGAGTCGAGCCCCGACCTCGGGCAGACCTCCGTCACCGGCGACTGGCGCCGCTCCCGCGAGGCGTTCCTGCTGGACGCCGGCCGGGCGCTGGCCGAGGCCCGCTCGACGGAGGAGGTGCTGCGCGTCGCCGCGACGCTGTCCATGCCCGGGTTCTCCCCGGAGGGCCTGGCGGTCTTCGGCGTCGAGGGCGACACGATCACGGTCATCGGCCACCACGGCCAGTCGGCGGGCGCCGTCACCCGGCTGATGGACATGCCGATGGAGACGGACTACCCGGCCGCGGAGGTGATCCGCACCGGCCGTGCCATCTACCTGCACAGCCAGGAGGAGTACCGGGAGCGTTTCCCCACCAGCTGGCCGCTCGTCGAGCAGATGGGCAGACGGTCCTGGGCGTTCCTGCCGCTGGTCGCGGGCGGCCGCACCGTCGGCGCCTGGGTGGCCGGCTTCCGGCACCCGGTCGCGTTCAACCCCGACGAGCGGTCGGTGCTGACGACGGTGGCCCGGATGCTGGGGCAGGCCTGGAGCCGCACCTCGCTGCGCGAGTCCGAGCGGGAGCTGGCGGACGTCCTGCAGCAGACGATGCGGCCCACCCACGTCTCCGACCTCGAGGGCATGCGCGTCGCCGCCCGCTACGTGCCCACCGGCGGCGGCCTGCAGGTCGGCGGCGACTGGTACGACGTGATCCCGCTGCCGTCCGGCCGCACCGCCATGGTGATCGGCGACGTACAGGGGCACGACGTCAAGGCCGCCGGGTACATGTCGCAGCTGCGGATCGCGCTGCGCGCCTACGCCTCCGAGGGCCACCACCCGGACGCGGTGCTCTCCCGGGCCTCCCGCTTCCTCTACGGGCTGAACGAGGTCGTCGAGGACGCGGACGAACGTTTCGCCACCTGCCTCTACCTGGAGCTCGACCCGGTCGGCGGCACCCTCGACATCGCCCGGGCCGGCCACCCCGACCCGGCCATCCGGATGCCCGACGGCACCCTGCTGCCGCGCCCCACGGCCGGCGGGCTGCCGCTGGGCATCGACCCGGACTCCGACTACCCCACGACCCGGCTGGTGCTGCTGCCCGGCGAGACGCTGCTGATGTGCACCGACGGCCTGATCGAGACCGGCGGCCACGACCTGGACACCGGCTGGTCCCGCATTCGCGACCTGTTCTCCGGCGGCCCCGCCGACCTGGAACGCCTCGCGGACACCCTCGTGCAGGCCGTCAGCGGCCCCTCGTCCCACCACCGCACCGGCCCGCTGGCCGACCGGCGCGACGACGACATCGCGCTGCTGCTGCTGCGCCGCGAGATGGGCGTCTCCCCACGCGCCGCCCCGCTGCGCCGCACGCTGCTGACCATCGCGCAGGCCGAGCCGGACCGCATCGCCGAGGCCCGGCACCAGCTGCGCAACCTGCTGCACGACTGGCAGGACGAGGACCAGGTGGACGGCGCCGTCCTGATGCTCTCGGAGATGCTGACGAACGTGCTCGTGCACACCGACTACGACGCGCTGCTGGTCGCCGAGATCGGCGGGACCGTCGGGGAACGGCTGCTGCACGTCGAGGTTGCGGACAACAGCGACGAGCTGCCGCACCGCCGCAAGCCGGGGGAGCTGGCCTCCTCCGGCCGCGGACTGATGCTCCTGGAGTCCCTGGCCGGGTCCTGGGGGGTGGACCCGCGCGGCAAGGGCAAGTGCATCTGGTTCGAGGTCCGCGAGTCGGAGAAGCAGGACGCGGTCCTCTGAGCAGACCCCCCCGGAGCCGGGACCGCGGGCCCGGGTCAGGCCTGGGAGAGGTACTCGGCGGGGACGCGGCCGAGGCGGCCGGCCTTGAAGTCCTCGAAGGCCTGCACCAGCTCGGCGTGGCTGTTCATGACGAACGGCCCGTAGTGGGCGACCGGCTCGCGCAGCGGGCGGCCGCCGAGGAGGACGACCTCCAGGTCCGGGGTGTGCGCGTCCTGCGTGGCGTCGGCCCGCACCACCACCGAGTCGCCGGCCCCGAACACGGTGGCCTGCCCGGTGCGCACCGGGCGCGCCTCGGCGCCCACGGCGCCCCGCCCGGCCAGCACGTAGGCGAGGGCGTTGAAGTCGGTGCGCCACGGCAGCCGGATCTCGGCGCCCGGCGAGATGGTCGCGTGGATCATCGTGATGGGGGTGTGGGTGACCCCC
>DASSBO010000370.1:0-2799 GCA_035698655.1 Streptomyces sp. | reverse complement strand
GTGCCGGAGGCGTTCGCTGAGGCGATGGACGACGATCTGGGGGTGCCGCAGGCGCTGGCTCTGGTGCACCAGGCGGTGCGGCAGGGGAACACGGCGCTGTCGGCGGGGGACAAGGAGCAGGTGGCCGTGGCGGTTGCCGAGTTGCGGGCGATGCTCGGCGTCCTGGGCCTGGACCCGCTGGATGAGCGGTGGGCCGCCGGCAGCGGCGGTGGGCAGGATGCGGAGTTGACCGGCGTGGTGGACTCTCTGGTCGCTCTGGTGCTGGACCAGCGGCAGGCGGCCCGTTCCCGCAAGGACTATGCGACGGCCGACGCCATCCGGGACGAACTCCAGCGCGCCGGCCTCGTCATCGAGGACACGCCCTCCGGGCCCCGCTGGGAGCTGGACGGTCGCTGACGGCGGGTCCGTCCGAGGTCGGCCGCCGTGCCGCCGCCTGCAGGAGACAGGGCGGCGGCACGCGCGGCAGGGCCGGTCAGGACCGGACGAAGGTGACCTCCAGGGTGAGGTCGAGGTGGCGTCCGGCCATTCCGGGCTTGGCGGTCACGCCGAACTCGGTCCGGTCGACGCGGGTGGTCGCACGTGTCGTGAACCTGTCATCCGAACTGTCCAGCTCATCGACCGTCAGGGTGACCGGCCGCTCGACGCCGCAGGCGGTCAGCGTGCCCGTCACCTTCGTGCCCTCGATCTTCTCGGAGGCGAACGCGATGACCGGGTGCTGCTCGGTGTCGAGGAACTTGGCCGACTTCACCTCGTTGTCGCGGCTGTCGTTGCCCGTGTGGAAGCTCTGCGCGTCGACCTCGACGCTGAGGGTCGACTCGCCGACCTGCTCGGCCACCTCGGCCGTCCCGCTGCGGACCGCGAACGTCCCGTGGACCGGGAACAGCCCGAACAGGTGACGGGTGTCGAAGCGGATGGTCGAGCTCTCGGTGTCGATCGTGTACTTGCCGAGGCGGGGGGTGGCCGACGCGGCGTCATCTCTCGTGTCCATGCCCGCCATTCCAACCCACGCGTGGGCCGAACGGTAGGGATCGGCAGGAGGTTTCGCGACGGTGAACGGATGAGGCGTCGGTGGTGCCCCCGGCAGGACTCGAACCTGCGGCCAAGTGCTTAGAAGGCACCTGCTCTATCCACTGAGCTACGGGGGCCGGCGTGGTCGCGGTCGGGCGGCGCACCCCCGATGACCTGGCGAAGCCCAGGATAGGGGGCGTGTCGGCCCGCCCCGGTCTGCTTCACTCCCGCGACGGGTTGTGGAGGTTCGGTGAAGCGGTCCCGATACTCGCAGCCTGGGGCGGTTTCTGCAGCGTTTTCCGCGCAGAGAGTGGCGGGTGTTGCGCAGTCGTTATGGCGGACGGCTGCCCGTGTGGGTCATCCGGGGGGAATCGCGGGATCAGTAGGCGGATGAGGCGGATTTTCGCCGGATGAGATACGGATAAGCTTCAAAAACGTCCCAAAATCGGTCATTCTTCCCGTGTGGCGATCTTGGACGTACAGCCCGAACTTGTCGATGCGGTCTCCGCCCTGCGGGACCGCGTCGCCGCCGCGCGCTTTCCGCTGGCGCTGCCCGGAGCCGAGCGCGCCCGGCGGTCCCGAGCCGAGCTGCTCGCGCAGCTCGACGACCACCTCCTGCCCAGACTGCGCGCGCCGCAGGCCCCGCTGCTCGCCGTCGTCGGCGGCTCCACCGGGGCGGGCAAGTCGACGCTGGTCAACTCCCTGGTGGGCCGCCGCGTGACCGAGGCCGGCGTGCTCCGGCCCACCACGCGGACGCCCGTCCTCGTCTGCAACCCGGAGGACGCGCACTGGTTCGCCGGCCGCCGCGTGCTGCCGGGCCTCGGCCGGCTGTGGGTGCCGCGCCAGGACGGGACGCCCGCCCAGCTCCCCCGCGAGCCGGAGCGGCAGCACCGGGACGAGGCGGCCGGGCCGGAGGACGGCGGCCCGTACGGTCACGGCGACGAGGCCCCCGGCGCCGCCACCCTGCGCATCGACGCCGACCCCACCCTGCCGTGCGGCCTGGCCCTCCTCGACGCCCCCGACATCGACTCGCTCGTCGTCGGCAACCGCGACCTGGCCGCCCAGCTGCTCGGCGCGGCCGACATCTGGGTGCTCGTCACCACCGCGGCCCGCTACAGCGACGCCCTCCCCCGGAACCTGCTGCGCACCGCGCGCCGCTACGACGTCACTCTCGCGACCGTGCTCGACCGGGTGCCGCACCAGGTCGTGGGCGACGTCTCCCGCCGCTACGCCGAGCTGCTCGAGCAGGAGGGCCTCGGCGACGTGCCGTGCTTCACCGTCCCCGAGCTGCCAGAGTCGGCCGGCGGATCCGGTCTGCTGCCGCTCACCGCCGTGGCCGGACTCCGCGACTGGCTCGCCGTGCACGCCCAGGACCCCGACGCGCGCGCCCTCGCCGCCGAACGGACCGTGCAGGGCGCGCTCGACTCACTACGGCCCCGCGTCGGCGAGCTCACGTCCGCCGCCGCAGCACAGCACGCGACCGCACGGCGCCTGGCCCGCCATGCCGACGCCGCCTTCGACCAGGCGGCCGCCCGGGTGCGCCACGGCATCGAGGACGGGGAGCTGATGGCCGGCGACGCCGCCGCGCACTGGCACGGCTTCCCCCTCGACAGCGGCGGCGACGACCTGCTCGATGCCTTCTGCGGCGGACTGACCGCGCTGCTCGTCGGCGCCGTCGCGGCGGCCGACGAACAGATCGCCGACGACTGGCGCACCCGCCCCGGCGCGCCCGACGTGGCCGTCCTGCAAGCGCTGCGCGAGGACGACAAGGGCCGCATCGGCGTGCACGTG
>DASSBO010000369.1:0-5443 GCA_035698655.1 Streptomyces sp. | reverse complement strand
AGGTCGCGGGTTACCAGGTGCACCTGGGCGGCTCGCTGGGGCTGAACTCGACCTTCGGGCGGAAGGTCCGCGGCCTGAAGGTGACGGCCACCGAACTGCCCGACTACGTCGAGCGCCTCCTGCGCACCTTCAGCGAACAGCGCGAGGACGGCGAGCGGTTCGCCGACTGGGCGGCACGGGCCGACGAGGAGGCGCTGAAGTGAGCGAGCGCGTCGCCCCGTTCCACTGCCCGTACTGCGGCGAGGAGGACCTGCGTCCGGCCGAGGACGCGAGCCCGGCCGGCGCCGGCCCCGCCTGGGAGTGCGCGGACTGCAACCGCGCGTTCGCTCTGAGATTCCTCGGACTGCTGGCCGCCGGCCTGCAGCACGAGAACCGCAGTGAAGGGGATTCCACCTCATGACCACGTCGACCGAGCCGGCCGGCTCCCGGCAGCCCGCGGCGGCCGATCCGGACGCGCTGCGCCGGCTCGCCGAGCAGGCCGGCCGCGAGCTGGAGGACGCACCCGCGCTGGAGATACTGCGCTGGGCCGCCGACACCTTCGGCGAGCGCTTCTGCGTGACCTCCTCGATGGAGGACGCCGTCGTCGCGCACCTGGCCTCGCGGGCGAGGCCCGGCGTTCACGTGCTGTTCCTGGACACCGGCTACCACTTCCCCGAGACGATCGGCACCCGGGACGCGGTGTCCGCCGTGATGGACGTCGAGGTGATCAACCTCACTCCGCGGCAGACCGTCGCCGAACAGGACGCCCAGTACGGCCCGCGGCTGCACGACCGCGACCCGGACCTGTGCTGCGCGCTGCGCAAGGTGCGGCCCCTCGACGAGGGGCTGCAGGCTTACGACGCGTGGGCGACGGGTCTGCGGAGGGAGGAGTCGCCGAGCCGCGCGGACACCCCGGTGGTCGGCTGGGACGCCAAGCGGCAGAAGGTCAAGCTTTCTCCCATTGCGCGCTGGTCACAGAATGATGTGGCAGCCTACGTCGCTGAGCATGGCGTACTGACGAATCCGCTGTTGTCCGACGGGTATCCCTCGGTCGGCTGCGCGCCCTGCACCCGCCGGGTTCTGGCGGGTGAGGACGCACGGGCCGGACGCTGGGCCGGCTTCGACAAGACGGAGTGCGGCCTGCACCTGTGAGGTGCAGATGCCGTGCAGGTTCGACGGTGCGGGAACAGAAACCGAGGGAGCGGAAGATGAGCCGGACGGCCCAGGGGGCTACGGTGTGGCTGACGGGTCTGCCGAGTGCGGGCAAGACGACGATCGCACACGAGCTGGCCGGAAGACTGGTGGCCGATGGACGTGCGGTGGAGGTGCTGGACGGTGACGAGATCCGTACCTTCCTGTCCGCGGGCCTCGGTTTCTCCCGGGAGGACCGGGACACCAATGTGCAGCGGATCGGGTTCGTCGCCGAACTGCTGGCCTCCCACGGCGTCACGGTGCTGGTTCCCGTGATCGCGCCGTACGCCGACAGCCGGGAGGCGGTGCGCAAACGGCACCAGGCGGCGGAGACGCCGTACGTGGAGGTGCACGTGGCCACACCCGTCGAGGTGTGCTCGGTGCGGGACGTGAAGGGCCTGTACGCACGCCAGGCGGCCGGTGAGCTGAACGGACTCACCGGGGTGGACGACCCGTACGAGGTGCCCGACGATCCCGACCTGCGGATCGAGGCGCACCGGCAGAGCGTCGAGGAATCCGCGGGCGCGCTCCACGCGCTGCTCGCCGAAAGGGGACTTGCATGACCACCGTGACCGAGGTGTCACACGACGCCGACCATCCCTTCGCGCTGACGCACCTGGATGCGCTGGAGTCGGAGGCGGTCCACATCTTCCGCGAGGTGGCCGGAGAGTTCGAGCGTCCGGTCATCCTGTTCTCGGGCGGCAAGGACTCCCTGGTCATGCTGCACCTGGCGCTGAAGGCGTTCGCCCCGGCGCCGCTGCCGTTCGGGCTGCTGCACGTGGACACCGGGCACAACTTCCCCGAGGTGCTGGACCACCGCGACCGCACCGTGGAGCGCAACGGGCTGCGGCTGCACGTCGCCTCCGTGCAGGAGTTCATCGACCGCGGCGAGCTGCGTGAGCGCCCCGACGGCACCCGCAACCCGCTGCAGACGGTGCCGCTGCTGGACGCGATCACGTCCAACAAGTTCGACGCCGTCTTCGGCGGCGGCCGCCGCGACGAGGAGAAGGCCCGCGCCAAGGAGCGCGTGTTCTCCCTGCGCGACGAGTTCGGCGCCTGGGACCCGCGCCGCCAGCGCCCCGAGCTGTGGCAGCTCTACAACGGCCGGCACGCCCCCGGCGAGCACGTCCGCGTCTTCCCGCTGTCCAACTGGACCGAGCTGGACGTGTGGCAGTACATCGCCCGCGAGAAGATCGACCTGCCGGAGATCTACTACGCCCACGAGCGTGAGGTCTTCTCCCGCAGCGGCATGTGGCTCGCCCCCGGCGAGTGGGGCGGGCCGAAGAAGGGCGAGAAGGCCGTCCCCAAGCAGGTGCGCTACCGCACGGTCGGCGACATGTCCTGCACCGGCGCCGTCGAGTCCGACGCCGACACGGTGGAGAAGGTCATCGCCGAGATCACCGCGTCCCGGCTGACCGAACGCGGCGCGACCCGTGCGGACGACAAGCTGTCCGAAGCCGCCATGGAAGACCGCAAGCGCGAGGGATACTTCTGATGACCACCCCCACCACCTCCGCAGCCGAATCGGCCGTGCCGGCCAATGCCTCGCTGCTGCGCTTCGCCACCGCCGGCTCCGTCGACGACGGCAAGTCCACCCTGGTGGGCCGGCTGCTGCACGACTCCAAGTCGGTGCTGACCGACCAGCTCGAGGCCGTCGAGCACGCCTCCAGAAGCCGCGGGCAGGAGGCGCCCGACCTGGCGCTGCTCACCGACGGGCTGCGCGCCGAGCGTGAGCAGGGCATCACCATCGACGTGGCCTACCGCTACTTCGCCACGCCGCGCCGCCGGTTCATCCTGGCCGATACGCCGGGACACGTGCAGTACACCCGGAACATGGTCACCGGCGCCTCGACGGCCGAGCTGGCCATCATCCTCGTCGACGCCCGCAACGGCGTCGTGGAGCAGACCCGCCGGCACGCGGCCGTCGCCGCGCTGCTGCGCGTGCCGCACGTCGTCCTCGCCGTCAACAAGATGGACCTGGTCGACTACGCCGAAGGTGTCTTCGCCTCCATCGCCGAGGAGTTCACCACCTACGCCGCGTCGCTGGGCGTCCCGGAGATCACCGCGATCCCCATCTCCGCCCTCGAGGGCGACAACGTGGTCACCGCCTCCTCCGTCATGGACTGGTACGGCGGCCCCACCGTGCTGGAGCACCTGGAGACGGTGCCCGTCTCGCACGACCCGAGCGACGACCCGGCCCGGTTCCCCGTCCAGTACGTGATCCGCCCGCGCACGGCCGAGCACCCCGACTACCGCGGCTACGCCGGGCAGATCGCCTCGGGCATCTTCCGCGTCGGCGACCGCGTCACCGTGCACCCCTCGGGCCGCAGCAGCACCATCGAGGGCATCGACGCCCTGGGCCACAGCGTCAACGAGGCCTGGGCACCGCAGTCGGTGACGCTGCGGCTGGACGACGACCTGGACATCTCCCGCGGCGACCTGATCGCGGCCGCGGACGCCACCGTCGCGCCCAGCCAGGACCTGACGGCGACTGTGTGCCACCTGCACGACCGGCCGCTGAAGCCGGGTGCGCGGGTGCTGCTGAAGCACACCACCCGCACGGTCAAGGCGATCGTGAAGGAGATCCCCTCCCGGCTCACGCTCGACGACCTCTCCCAGCACCCGGAGCCCGGCGAGCTGGTCGCCAACGAGATCGGCCGCGTCGTCATCCGCACCGCGGAGGCGCTGCCCGTCGACAACTACGCCGACTCCCGCCGGTCCGGATCCTTCCTCCTCATCGACCCGGCCGACGGGTCCACGCTGACCGCCGGGATGGCCGGCAGCGCGTTCGCCGAAGCGGCGGAGGAGACCAAGGAGACGGTCGGAACCCAGGCCGACGACGACGGCTGGGACTTCTGAGGGCCGATGTCCTCCACCGACACGTCGCAGCGCCGGACCCGCACCCCGCTGCGGGTCCGGGCGCCGTACGCGGACTTCCGCCGCCTCGGCGGCCGCATCGGCAGCGGCGCACTGGGCAGCGGGCAGGGCGGAGTCGCGCGATGCCACGCGTGACCTCGCCCGCCCCGTCCTTCCCCCCACCGTCTCCGCACGTCCGCGCCCACCTGCCGTAGCCGCCCTGCAAGGGGTGGCGAACGAGGAGAGGACCACCCCGTGCCTACCGAACTCGCCGACCCCTCCCCCGCACCGGCCACCCCCATGAACCACAACGGCACCGAACAGCCCGCCGAGCGGCCCCCGTACGCGGTGCGGCTGGACCGCGTCTCCAAGGCGTTCGGACCGCCCGACGCCCGGCACGTCGTGCTGGACGACATCCGGCTGGAGGCCGAACACGGCGAGTTCCTGTGCCTGCTGGGCGCCTCCGGCTGCGGCAAGTCCACCCTCCTCAACCTGGTGGCCGGCCTCGACCGGCCCACCTCCGGCAGCGCCCAGGCGCCGTTCGGCCGGCCCGCCCTGATGTTCCAGGACCACGCGCTCTTCCCGTGGCTCAGCGCCGGCCGCAACATCGAACTCGCGCTGAAGCTGGCCGGCGTGCCCAAGGGCGAACGGCGCGCGCAGGCCGAGGAGCTGCTGGAACTCGTCCGGCTGACCGGCGCCTACGGCAAGCGCGTGCACGAACTGTCCGGCGGCATGCGCCAGCGGGTCGCGCTGGCCCGCGCGCTCGCCCAGGGCAGCGAGGTGCTTCTGATGGACGAGCCGTTCGCCGCGCTCGACGCCATCACCCGCGACCTGCTGCACGAGGAACTCGTCCGGGTGTGGCAGCAGCGGAAACTGACCGTCCTGTTCGTCACCCACAACGTGCGCGAGGCCGTCCGGCTGGGGCAGCGGGTCGTGCTGCTCTCCTCCCGCCCCGGCCGCGTCGCCCGTGAGTGGGGCGTCGGCATCCCCTACCCGCGGCGCATCGAGGACGTCGAGGTGACCGACCTGGCCCGCGAGATCACCGGGCACCTGCACGAGGAGATCATCCGCCATGCGCGCCACTGACGCGTCAGCGACCGCACAGGAGGAGCCGGCCCCGGAGGCCGACGAAGCCCCGTCGCGGACGGAGACCCCGGGCGCGGCCGGCAGCCCCATCGTGCGGACCGTGCACCACAGGCCGGAGACCGGCACCCGCGTCACCGACGAGTCGGACATGGCCTCGGGCCTGGACGCCCTCGAGACACCCACCGCCGCGGGCGCCAAGGCCGTCGACCGGCAGCTGCGGGCCAAGGCCGGGCCGCCGGTTGTGGCGATCGCCTTCGTGCTCGGGCTGTGGCAGCTCGCCTACGGCTTCGGCTGGTCGAGCACGCTGCCGTCCCCCGGCGCCGTGTGGGGC
>DASSBO010000368.1:0-13518 GCA_035698655.1 Streptomyces sp. | reverse complement strand
GAGGAGCTGGTCACCCAGGGCCGGATGTACCGGCTCTCGCGCAGCGAGGCGGCCGCCCGCTGCGAGGAGCTCGCCGAGGACCTGGACCTGACGGACCTGCTGGACCGCAAGTGCGGCGCCCTCTCCGGCGGCCAGCGGCGGCGGCTGGACATCGCCATGGGCCTCACCCACCGGCCCGAGATCCTCTTCCTCGACGAGCCGACGACCGGGCTCGACCCGGGCAGCCGCGCCGACCTGTGGGCGCTGATCCGCCGGCTGCGCGCCGAACAGCGGATGACCGTCTTCCTCACCACGCACTACCTCGACGAGGCGGACGCGCTGGCCGACCGGCTGGTCATCGTCGACAAGGGCAGGGTCGTCGCCGAAGGCACCTCCGAGGCCCTCAAGACGCAGTACGCGGGCAGCCCGGAGGCCAGTCTCCAGGACACCTTCATCGCCATCACGGGACACGGCGTCGTCCCGAAGGACAACGCACCCCTCACCGTCTAGGAGACCGCCCCGATGTCCTCCGTGTCACAACTCGCCTCCGACACCAACGTCATCTTCGGCCGCTACCTGCGGCAGACCCTCCGTTCCCGCAAGAGCGTCATCTTCGGGCTGCTCCAGCCGCTGCTGTACCTGGTCTTCTTCGGGCCGCTGCTCCAGGACGTGAACCTGGGCGGCAACGGCGACGCCTGGCAGACGCTGGTGCCCGGGCTGCTGGTCCAGCTCGGCCTGTTCAGCTCGGCCTTCGCCGGCTTCGGCATCCTGATGGAGAAGCAGTTCGGCGTCGTGGAACGCATGCGCGTCACCCCGGTGAGCCGGCTCGCCATCCTGCTCGGGCGGCTGCTGCGCGACGTGCTGCAGCTGCTCGTGCAGTCCCTGCTGCTGGTGCTCGTCGGCGTGGCCTTCGGGCTGCGTGCTCCGGTGCTCGGCGTCGTGCTCGGCTTCGTCTTCGTCGGCGTGCTGGCCATGTCGCTCGCCTCGCTGTCCTACGCGCTGGCCATGCGCGTGGACACCCCGCAGGAGTTCGCCCCGGTCATCAACTCCATCAACATGCCGGCCATGCTGCTGTCCGGCATCCTGCTGCCGATGGCCCTCGCCCCCGGCTGGCTGGACGTGATCTCGCACTTCGTGCCGTTCCGCTACCTCGTCGACGCCGTGCGGGACGCCTTCGTCGGCGACTACGGCGACGGCACCGTGCTGCTCGGCGGGGCCGTCGCGATCGTGCTGGCCGCCGTGTCGATGAGCCTGGGCACCCGGCTGTTCCGCAAGGCCGGCGCCTGACCACTCGCGGCGTGGCCGGGGTCATGTTCCCCGGCCATGCCGACGGCTAGGCTCGGGGTCATGGTCAACCTCACCCGGATCTACACCCGCACCGGCGACAAGGGCACCACCGCCCTCGGCGACATGAGCCGCACGGCGAAGACGGACACCCGCATCGCCGCCTACGCCGACGCGAACGAGGCCAACGCCGCGATCGGCGTCGCCCTGGCGACCGGTGGCCTGACGGACGAACTGGCGGCCGTCCTGACCCGGGTGCAGAACGACCTGTTCGACGTGGGCGCGGACCTGGCCACCCCGGTCGTGGAGAACCCCGAGTTCCCGCCGCTGCGCGTCGAGCAGACCTACGTCGACAAGCTCGAGCAGGACTGCGACCGCTTCCTGGCCGACCTGGAGAAGCTGCGCAGCTTCATCCTCCCCGGCGGCACCCCGGGCGCCGCACTGCTGCACCACGCCTGCACGGTCGTGCGCCGCGCCGAGCGTTCCACCTGGGCGGCGCTGGAGGAGCACGGCGAGACGATGAACCCGCTGACCGCGACCTACCTCAACCGCCTGTCGGACCTGCTGTTCATCCTTGCCCGCACGGCCAACAAGGAGGTCGGCGACGTGCTGTGGGTGCCCGGCGAGAACCGGTAGCGCGACGGCCGGGCCGAGGCGACCCCGGCCCGGTTCAGCCCGCCGTGGGCTGTGCCATACTCGCCCCTCGTTGTCAGGACCACAACCACGGGGACGGGGGACGTTCCATGACCGACTCAGACGTGCACAGACAGGACCGGGCCGGGCCGACGTGAGCGGGATACGGCTGGCCGCCCCCTATCTGGACACCAGCGCCGACGAGCTCTGCTTCGCCCTGGGAGAACCCCGGCACGACGCCCTCGCCGTCACCGGGACGACGGTCGGCGGCCTGCGCGTCGAACTGCGGCTGCTCGGCGCCTCGCACCAGGTCTTCGCCGGGCCGGTGCACGAGACCGTCGCCTGCCTGCCCGGCTCCTCGCGGCGGCTCCCGCCTGAAGTGCGGACGGAACTCGACGGCTGGAACTACCACTTCACCGCGCAGGTGAGCCCCTGCACGCCCGGTGAACTGACCGGCCGCGTACGGCGGTTGCGGGCGCGGACCGAGAACCGCCCCGGCGCCCTGTGCGGCGTCTTCCCCGGCGACCCCGACGCCGTGACCGCGCTGACCGTGGACGACGACGGCCCCGGCGTCGTCGGCTGGCGTACCTGGCACACCTACCCGCAGACCGGCCACATCGTGGCCACCCGTACACGGATGGAGAGGCGATGAAGCGGATCAGGCCTGTGGTGGCGGTGGTGGCCCTCGGCCTCCTGGCCACGGGGTGCGGGGAGAACGACGTGCCCTCGAACTGGATCTCGCAGCAGTACCACTACGACGGCGTCAGCAACGGCTACCTCGACCGCAGCGACGCGCCGCGGAAGGTCGCCGACGAGATCGACGCGCACACCAAGGCCGCCGACCGGCTCAGCGACGGCGGCATGGTCTTCCTGCGCTACGACGAGGACATGGTGGCCGTCAGCCGGCACGGCTCGGGCAGCCTCATCGAGGTCGAGGACTACGACGACGGCTACCGCCGGTGGGGCTACCACGTGCGCAACCGGTGGCCGGCACCCGGGAGCGACAGCTTCCGGGGCGGCGGCCCCGGATCCGGCAAGTGACCCGCGAGAAGCCGACCATGACCGAAAGGAACCTTCAGCAGTGACGTACATCTTCGAGCAGGCCGGCATCGCGTTGCTGTACGGCCTGGTGGGCTTCGGCGTGATGGGGCTCGGCTTCGTCGCCCTGGACCTGGTGACGCCCGGCAAGCTCGGCGCCGTGGTGTGGACGGACCGCAACAAGGGCGCGGCGGTGGTGCTGGGCGGGCAGATGCTCGGCCTCGGCTACGTCGTCGCGCAGGCGATCGGCGCGAGCGAGTCCGAGGAGGGGCTGGGCTACGGGCTGCTGAGCACCCTCGTGTACGGGATAGCCGGCGTGATCATCATGCTGCTCGTCTTCGGACTGGTCGGTATCGCCACCCCGGGCAAGATGGGCGCGACGGTCCTGGAGGACCCCGACGGGCGTCCGCACCCGGCCGCCTGGGTGCAGGCGGCGACGTACCTCGGCACGGCCCTCATGATCGGCGCAGCGCTCACCTGATGTCCGTCCTCGCGCAGTCCGGCACCACCCGCACCTCCGCTCCGCCGCCGCCCGGTGACAGGCGGCAGCCGCCGCCTGTCACCGGGGGCCGGCTGCCGCGCTTCCTGCTGCTGTTCGCCGTCTTCCTGTGTGCCGCCTGCGGCCTGGTCTACGAACTGGCGCTGACCGCGCTGGGCAGTTACCTCATCGGCAACTCGGTGCTGCAGACCTCGATCGTGCTGTCCGTCATGGTCTTCGCCATGGGCGTCGGCTCGCTGGCCGCCAAGCCGCTGCGCCGGCGGGCGGCCGGCGCGTTCGCGTTGATCGAGGGCCTGCTGGCGCTGATCGGCGGGCTGTCGGTGCTCATCCTGTACGTGGCCTTCGCCTGGCTGCGCGTCTACACGCCGGGCGTCGTGATCGTCTCCTTCGTGGTGGGCGTGCTGATCGGCGCCGAGATCCCGCTGCTGATGACCCTGCTGCAGCGGATCCGCCGTCAGGAGGCCGGCGGCGCGGTCGCCGACATGTTCGCCTACGACTACATCGGCGCACTGGTGGGCGGGCTGTGCTTCCCGCTGTTCCTGCTGCCGACGTTCGGTCAGATCAAGGGCGCGCTGGTGGTGGGCGTGGTCAACGCGCTCGCCGGGATGCTGGTGGTGCTGTGGATCTTCCGCCGGCAGATCCGGCGGATCGTGCTGGCCGGCCTGATGGCCGGGATGGCGGCCGTGCTCGCGGTGCTGGGCTGCGCGTACCTGCTGGCCGACGACATCCAGGTGACCGCCCGGCAGCAGTTGTACAAGGCGCCGGTGGTGCACGCCGAGCGCACCCCGTACCAGCAGATCGTCATCACCGAGTCGCCGACGCTCACCGGCGACGGCGACATGCGGCTCTTCCTCAACGGCGATCTTCAGTTCTCCTCCGTCGACGAGTACCGGTACCACGAGTCGCTGGTGCACCCGGCGATGGCCGGGGACCACTCCCGTGTCCTCATCCTGGGCGGCGGCGACGCGCTCGCCGCGCGCGAGGTACTCCGCTACGACGACGTGCAGTCGGTGACCCTCGTCGAGCTGGACGAGGCGATGACCGACCTGGCGCACTCCTTCGGCCCGCTGCGGAAACTGAACGACGACGCGCTGTCCGATCCGCGGATGCACGTGGTCAACGCCGACGCCTTCAACTGGCTGCGGGACACCGGCCGGCAGTTCGACACCGTCGTCATCGACTTCCCCGACCCGGACACCGCGTCGCTCGCCAAGCTGTACTCGGTCGAGTTCTACTCGATGGTCCGGCACGCGCTGGCGCCCGACGGCCGGGTGGTGGTGCAGTCCGGCTCGCCGTTCTTCGCGCCCAACACCTTCTGGTCGATCGAGGCGTCGATGCGGGAGGCGGGCCTGGCGACGACGCCGTACCACGTCGACGTGCCGAGCTTCGGCGACTGGGGCTTCGTCCTGGCCCGCTCCCCCACCGAAGCCCGGCCCGGGCCGCCGGAACTGCGCGTCGGCCCGCAGGCCCCGAAGCTGCGCTTCCTGGACGAGAAGGTGCTGCGGGCGGCGCAGATCTTCCCCAAGGACCGGCGCCGCCGCGACGTCGACTTCAGCACGCTGATGGACCCGGCGGTCCTCCAGTACTGCCGCCACGAGTGGAGCCGCTACTGACCCACGACGACGTCCCCCGGCCGGCTGTCAGGGGCGCCAGGTGGAGGTGTCGAGGGCACTGCTCGCCTGGGGGCCCATCGTGACCATGCCGCCGTCCACGACCCAGGACGCGCCGGTCACATAGCTCGCCTCCGGGCCGGCGAGGAAGGCGACGACGGCCGCGACCTCACGGGCGTCACCGGGGCGGCCCAGCGGGAGGCCGGGGCGCGGCTCCTTCGCGACGTCCCGGTCCTCCTGGCCGGTCATCGGGGTCGCGATCTCGCCGGGCGCCACGGCGTTGACGCGGATGTCGTCGGCGGCGAGCTCCAGCGCCATCACCCGGGTGAGCAGGCCGAGCCCGCCCTTGGCCGCGCAGTAGGGCGCGGCGCCGACCTTCGGGTACTTCTCGTGCACGCTGGTGATGTTGACGATCGCCCCGCCGCGGCCCTGATCGATCATCCGCCGGGCGGCTCGCTGCCCGCACAGGAACGGCCCGACCAGGTCGACGTCCAGCACCCCGCGCACGGTCTCCAGGTCCAGGTCCAGGAAGGGCGTCGACGTCCCGGTGCCCGCGTTGTTGACCAGGACGTCGAGCCCGCCCAGCCGCTCGGCCAGCACGTCGACCGCGTCGGCCGCGTCCGGCAGCCGGGTCAGGTCCATCTGCTCCACCTCGGCGCGCCGCCCCAGCGCGCGGACCTCGGCGGCCGTGCCCTCGGCCCCGGCCAGGTCGCGGTGCCAGGTGATGCCGACGTCGACCCCCTCCTCGGCCAGCCGGACGGCGGTGGCCCGCCCGATGCCGGAGTCCCCGGCCGTGACGACGGCGGTCCGCCGGGCAGGCTCGGTGTCATCCGTCACGAGGGTCACCGCTCCCCCCTTCGGTCGGGGTCGTCCCGCACGTCGCCTTCCTCGCCGGTGTCGGCCCAGCCCACCGTCTCGGCGGCTTCGTCGGGATTGATGCGCTCGCCGCCCGGAGGCACGCCGACGCCGGTACCGCCCGGCTGGCCGCCGCCGGTCGAGCCCTGCCCGCCGGGCACGCCGGGCGTGATGTCGGCATCCGCCTCCTCCCGGCTGATCCGCCGGGTGGCGCGGACGCCTGCCTTCCGCTCCTCGTGCGGGTAGTCGAACGGACGGGACCGCCCGCGTTCCTCGTCGGCGTCCACCGCCTCCTGCGCGTCGTCGCGCCGCCGGTCCGGTTCTTCGTCCCTCTTGTGCTGGTTCATGCCTTTCGCGGTACCCGGCGCCCCCGCCGCCATGCAGGCACCGCCGGCAGGCCACATTCCCGGGCATGCCGACGGGCGTGAGCTGCGGTGACGCGTGTGGGTAGCGGGCAATAGCGGGCTTCCTGTTTGGTCCGGACCTCATCGAGCAGACCTGTGAACGCCTGACCCCACAGGAGATGAGGTACCCCGTGAAACCGACAAGACCGACCGTCAGAGGCCGGGTGCTCGCCGCTGCCGCCGCTGCGGCGGCGGTGGGGCTCGCGCCCGCGACCGCCGCCCACGCCCGCTCCGCCACGCCGCACGAGACGAAGGCCGGTGCGCACTGCATCGCCGATCTCGGCGGCGGCCCCGTCCGCTGCTTCGACCGCTTCACCGCCGCCGTCGGCGCGGCCACGCACGGCAGGGTCGACGACGCGCCGGCCACCGCCCGTTCGGCGGCCGGCGACCGGGCCTTCCGCTCGTCGCTCAAGGGCGTCATACAGGGGACGTTCTTCGAGGACGTCGACTACGGCGGCGCCTCGCTGACGATCTACGGCGCCCAGCCGTGTGAGAAGGACGGCTGGGTCAACTACCAGTACGACCTGCCGTCCGCGTGGCAGAACGTGATCTCGTCCGTGCAGCCGTGGGCCCAGTGCTGGCTGTGGCTCTACCCGGAGCCGGACCTCGGCGGTGACAGGGACGGCCCGTTCAAGGTCAACACCCCCGACATCGGCCCGTTCATGAACGACCGCACGAAGTCCATCGGGTTCAGCTGAAGGGAGACGACCCATGCGCACAAGACTGAGGTTCAGCGTGTTCCTGGCCGCCCTGGCCACCGTCGGGGCCGCCGTCCTGGCGCCCACCGCCGCACAGGCCGAGGAGACGCCCACCGCCCGGCAGCTGCTGATGAAGTGCGACAACGGCACGGACGTGTGCATCTTCCACCCCGACGGCCCGCCACAGGTCTTCATGGGGCCGGCACACCAGGTCGGCGCCAGCGCCTACAACTGCACACAGGACACCCAGCGTTCGTCCGTGGGCTGGTCGGACACCACGGGTGAGACCAACAGCGTCGGCATCTCGCTGAGCCTGGAGTACGGGTTCTCCGAGGTGTTCAAGGCGAGCATCGAGACCAGCTACGAGCACACCTGGTCCAGCTCGCACACCGAGTCCGCCTCGACGTGGATCGACGTGCGCCCGGGCGAGGTCGGCTGGATCACCCGGGAGGCGCAGCTGCAGCGCTACAGCGGCACCTACGAGCTGCACTTCGGGTCGCCGTACTACGGCCACTACTACTGGTACGTGCCGTTCTCGGCGACCGGCCCGATGCCCGACGCGCCCAGCACCAAGACGCAGCACACCCGCCCGATGACCGACACCGAGCGGGCGCAGCACTGCGGCTGACGCACCGGAACGTCACACCCGCAGCACCTGAGGGCCCAGTCGCGCGTAGCGCTGGGCCCTCTCCGCGGTCAGGCCGGTGTCCGTGACGATCGTCTGCACGTCGCCGACGCCGGCGAACCGGCAGAAGCTGGTGAGTCCGAACTTGGTGTGCACGCCGATCAGGACGCGCCGCCGGGAGACCCGCATCGCCTGTGCCTTCACGTCCCGTACGGCCGGGTCGGGCGTGGTCAGGCCGTGGTGGTCGCAGACGCCGTTGGCCCCGACGTAGGCCAGGTCGACGACGAAGGCCGACAGCATCCGCACGGCCCACTGGTCGACGGTCGCCATCGTGCCGCCGCGGAGCCGGCCGCCCAGCAGCATCACCGTCGCATGTCTTCGAGAAGCGAACGTGGCCGCCACCGCCACGGAGGCGGTGACCACGGTCAGCGGCCGGTCATCGGGCAGTGCCTCGGCCACGAGTCGCGGCGTGAAGCCCTCGTCCACGAAGACGGTCTCGGCGTCCCCGAGTAACCCCGCTGCCGCGCTGGCGATCCGCGACTTCTCCGGGACGTGGTGGGTGGTGCGGAAGGCCAGCGTGGTCTCGAAACCGGCGCTCTCCACCGGGTGCGCGCCGCCGTGGGTGCGCCGCACCAGGCCGTGCTCCTCCAGCAGCGTCAGATCCCGCCGGACCGTCTCCTTGGAGACCTTCAGGCCGGCCGCGAGCCGGACGACGTCGACGCTCCCCGCCCGGCGGGCCAGCTCCAGCATCCGTCTCCGGCGCATCTCGGCGTCCACCGCCCACCTCCTTCGGGTATTGAACAAGCCCGGCGGCACTCTTGGCCAGACTCCGTACCGCTCCCGGGCGCCCGAACGGGCGCCAAACGGACCCCGCACCGGAGCGAAACGGGCACCACCCCCGCGCCGGTTCCCGGCATCGCCCCTGGTCGGCGGCGGTACCCGGCGCCGGCGAAGCGGTCCGAAACGGGCATGATCCGCACGACGGCCCCCCTGGATGCCTCGATACGGGGGCAGTACAACTCTTCCCACAGATCAGGACCCCCGCAGACCACGCAGGGAACGGGAACCGAGGAACCGGAGTACTCCCATGGCAACGAGAAGAAGGCACGTCCTGCGGGGCGTCCTTGCCGCCGCGGCGGCAGGCACCCTGCTCGCCTCGTGCGCGGGCGCGGGAGGCGGCGGCGCCTCCGAGCACTCCATCAACGTGCTGATGGTCAACAACCCGCCGATGAAGACCCTGCAGAAGCTGACGGCGAAGCACTTCACGAAGGAGACCGGGATCAAGGTCCACTTCACAGTGCTGCCCGAGAACCAGGTGCGCGACAAGATCAGCCAGGACTTCGCCAGCCAGTCCGGCCAGTACGACGTCGCCACGATCAGCAACTACGAGACGCCGATCTACGCGGAGCGCGGCTGGCTCTACCCGCTGGACCCGTACGTGAAGAAGGACGAGAAGTACGACCAGCAGGACGTGCTCAAGCCGATGCGGATCGCGCTCAGCGGGAAGGACGGCAAGGCCTACGCCGAACCGTTCTACGGCGAGTCGTCGTTCCTGATGTACCGCAAGGACGTCTTCGCCGACCTGGGCCTGACGATGCCGGAGAAGCCCACCTGGGACGAGGTGGCCGACCTGGCGGCGAAGATCGACGCGGCGAAGAAGGACATGAAGGGCATCTGCCTGAGCGGCCTGCCCGGCTGGGGCGAGCTCATCGCGCCGCTGACGACCGTCGTCAACACCTTCGGCGGCACCTGGTTCGACGAGAACTGGCACGCGCAGCTCGACTCGCCGGAGTTCACCGAGGCGACGAAGTTCTACGTGAACCTGGTGCGCAAGCACGGTGAGGCCGGCGCCGCGCAGGCCGGGTTCGCCGAGTGCCTGAACAGCATGACGCAGGGCAAGACGGCGATGTGGTACGACGCCACCGCGGGCGCGGGCGAGCTGGAGCGCAAGGACTCCCCCGTCGCCGGCAAGATCGGCTACGCGCCGGCCCCGGTGAAGAAGACGGACAACTCCGGGTGGCTGTTCACCTGGGCCTTCGGCATGCAGAAGGCCTCGGACAACCCCGACGACGCCTGGAAGTTCATCTCCTGGGCGACCGGCAAGGAGTACGAGCAGCTGGCCGGCACCACGAACGGGTGGGCCAGCATCCCGGCGGGCAAGCGGGCGTCCACCTACGACAACCCGCACTACACCAAGACGGCCGGCGCGTTCAGCGACAAGGTGCGCGAGGCCATCAAGAGCGCGAACCCGAGTGACCCGGGCGTGCAGAAGCGTCCCTACAAGGGCATCCAGTTCGTCGGCATACCGGAGTTCACCTCGCTGGGCACCGACGTCTCGCAGGAGATCAGCGCCGCCATCGCCGGCCGCCAGTCGGTCGAGCAGGCGCTGGCCAAGTCCCAGAAGCTGGCCGAGAAGGTCGGCAAGGAGTACCGGGACCGATGAGTGCACCCCAGGTTATGACCGCCCCCGCAGCCGCCGGCGGTGCCCGGCGGCTGCGGGACTGGGCGACCCGCGCGCCGCTGCTCCCCGCCCTGATCTTCCTGATCGTCGTCACCCAGCTGCCGTTCGCGGCCACGCTGGTGATCTCGCTGTTCGACTGGAACTCGCTGTATCCCGAGTCCCGGGAGTTCACCGGCCTGGACAACTTCGGCACGGTGCTGAGCGACCCGAGCCTGCGCGAGGCGGTGCTGACCACCGCGCTGCTGACGGCGACGGTCGTGCTGGTGACGGTCGCTCTCGGCCTGGGTGTCGCCCTGCTGCTGGACCGCTCCTTCCGGGGCCGCGCCCTGGTGCGCACCATGCTGATCGCACCGTTCCTGCTGGTCCCCGTCGCCGCGGCGCTGCTGTGGAAGCACATGCTGCTCAACCCCGAGTACGGCTTCGTCAACGGCCTGCTCAACGCGGCGGGCAACCTGGTCGGCGTCGAGTCGGCGCCCCAGCCCGAATGGGTCTCCGACATGCCGCTGATGGCGGTGGAGGCGGCGCTGGTGTGGCAGTGGACGCCGTTCATGATGCTGATCCTGCTCGCCGGGCTGCAGAGCCGTCCGCTGGACGTCCTGGAGGCGGCACGGCTGGACGGCGCCGGGCACTGGCACATCTTCCGGTACATCACGCTGCCGCACCTGCGCCGCTACCTGGAACTCGCCGCCCTGCTCGGCTCGGTGTTCATCGTGCAGAACTTCGACGCCGTCTACACGATCACCGCCGGCGGCCTGGGCACCGCCAACCTGCCCTACGCGATCTACCAGACGTTCTACAAGGCGCACGAGTACGGCATCGCCTCCGCCGCCGGCGTGCTGGTCGTCATCGGCTCGATCATCATCGCGACCTTCGCGCTGCGCGTCGTGTCGTCCCTGTTCAGCGAGGAGGTCTCCCGCGCATGACCACCCTCACCGCGCCGACGCCCGCGCGTGAGCGGGCCCGGGCCGTGCCCGCGCCGGTGCGCCGGGCGCGCCGCAGAGGCGCCGCACTCGGGCTGCTGGCCTGGCTGGTCGGCATCGTCTTCTTCCTGCCGATCGCGTGGATGGTGCTCACCTCCTTCCACTCCGAGCCGGACGCCGCCACGAACCCGCCGTCCTTCGCCGCGCCGCTGACTCTGGACGCCTACCGGACGTTCTTCAGCGCGGGCGGCGCGAACGGCCCGTGGCCGCCGCTGATCAACTCGGCGACGGCGTCGGTGTGTTCCACGCTGCTGGTGCTCGTGCTGGCGCTGCCGGCCGCGTACGCGCTGTCCATCAAGCCGGTGCGGCGGTGGCGGGACGTGATGTTCTTCTTCCTGTCCACGAAGATGCTGCCGCTGGTGGCCGGGCTGCTGCCCGTCTACCTCTTCGCGAGCGAGACCGGGCTGCTGGACAACGTGTGGCTGCTCGTCCTGCTGTACACGGCGATGAACCTGCCGATCGCGCTGTGGATGCTGCAGTCCTTCCTCGCCGAGATCCCGGTCTCGGTCATCGAGGCGGCGCAGATCGACGGGGCGCGGCTGCCCACCGTGCTGCGCCGGGTCGTCGCGCCGCTGGCCGGGCCCGGCATGGCGGCCACCGCGCTGATCTGCTTCATCTTCAGCTGGAACGAGCTGCTCTTCGCGCTCGTGCTGACCGGCGTGACGGCGCAGACCGCGCCCGTCTTCCTCACCGGTTTCGTCACCAGCCAGGGCCTGTTCCTGGCCAAGGTGTCGGCCGCCGCCCTCGTCATCTCCCTCCCGGTGCTCGTCGCCGGATTCGCCGCCCAGGACAAGCTGGTCCAGGGCCTGTCGCTAGGAGCCGTGAAATGAAGGCCGCCCTCGTCGAAGCACCCGGCAAGGTCTCGCTGACCGAGGTGCCCGACCCCACGCCCGGCCCGCGCCAGGTGGTGGTGGAGGTCGCCGCCTGCGGGCTGTGCGGCACCGACCTGCACATCCTGCAGGGCGAGTTCGCGCCGACGCTGCCCGTCGTGCCCGGCCACGAGTTCGCCGGCGAGGTCGTCGCGGTCGGCAGCGAGGTCACCGAGGTCGCAGCCGGCGACCGGGTCGCCGTCGACCCGTCGCTGTACTGCTACGAGTGCCGGTACTGCCGCACCGGGCACAACAACCTGTGCGAGCGCTGGGCGGCCATCGGCGTGACCACCTCCGGCGGCGCCGCCCAGTACGCGGTCGCGCCCGTGGCCAACTGCGTGCCGCTGCCCGAGCACGTGCGCACCCAGGACGCGGCGCTCATCGAACCGCTGTCGTGCGCGGTGCGCGGCTACGACGTGCTGCGCAGCCAACTCGGCTCGCACGTGCTGATCTACGGCTCGGGCACGATGGGCCTGATGATGCTGGAGCTGGCCAAGCGCACGGGCGCGGCGAGCGTCGACGTCCTCGACCTGAACCCGGACCGGCTGGCCACGGCGCAGCGCCTGGGCTGCTCGGCGACGGCCGCCCGGGCCGACGAGCTGGACCGGCCGCAGGGCTGGGACCTGGTCGTCGACGCCACCGGCAACGCGGCCGCGATCCAGGACGGTCTCGGCCGGGTCGCCAAGGCCGGCACGTTCCTGCAGTTCGGGGTCGCGGACTACGCGACGACGGCGACGATCGAGCCGTACCGGATCTACAACCAGGAGATCACCATCACCGGTTCGATGGCCGTCCTGCACAGCTACGAGCGGGCCGCCGAGCTGTTCGCCGGCGGCGTGCTGGACCCGGAGGTCTTCATCAGCGACCGCATGCCGCTCGACCAGTACCCCGCGGCGCTGGAGAAGTTCGCCGCCGGCAAGGGCCGCAAGATCCTCGTGACGCCCTGATCACGCGCGGATCAGTCAGGCACGGATGACCTGGGGGCCCATCAGCGAGTAGCGGTGGGCCTCCGCCTGCGGCAGCCCGGTGTCGGTGACGACGGCCTCCAGGTCGGCGACGTCGGCGAAGCGGCAGAAGCTCGTGGCGCCGAATTTGGTGTGCGCGCCGATGAAGATCCGCCGCCGCGCGACCTGCACGGCATGGGCCTTGACGTTGCAGACCGCCGGGTCGGGGGTGGTCAGCCCGCGGCTGCGGGAGATGCCGTTCGCGCCGACGTAGGCCAGGTCGATGACGAAGCCGGACAGCATGTGCACGGCCCAGTGGTCGACGGTGGCCATCGTGCCGCCGCGGACCCGGCCGCCGAGCAGCAGGACGGTCACGTGCTGCCGGCCGGCGAGCGCGCTCGCGACGGCGAGGGAGGCGGTCACGACCGTCAGCGGCCGGTCGTCGGGCAGCGCCTCGGCCACCAGCTTCGGGGTGAACCCCTCGTCGACGAAGACGGTCTCGGCGTCCCCGACCAGCCCCGCGGCCGCCACGGCGATCCGGGACTTCTCCGGCACGAGCTGCGTGGTACGGAAGGCGAGCGTCGTCTCGAACCCGGCACTCTCCAGCGGGTACGCGCCGCCGTGCGTGCGGCGGACCAG
>DASSBO010000367.1:0-5202 GCA_035698655.1 Streptomyces sp. | reverse complement strand
ACGCTGTGACGACGGCCCCTAGGCCGCAGCCCCCTCACGCGTCCGAGTCTTGATCATTTACCGGACCACCTCCCTTCTCGTGTACGGCACACGTTAGGCACCGCCCTCGGACGGAGGCAAGGGATTTCTTCAGCCGGTGCGCGCGGCGGGCGCGGCGTTTCGGGGGTGCAACGATTTCCGCGAAGACGTGTGTTCCGGGTCACGTAAGCGGTGTAATTGATCTGCGTGCGGTGATGTGCGCAGGCAGCGTCGAGCTGGGGGTTGGCAGGATGTCGGCTCGGTACCGGACCCACCCGGAGCAGCCCGCCTCGCGTGGCGGCGCGGACGACGAGCTGCTGCTTGCCGCGCTGCTCAACGGCATGGACGCGGCGTTGTGCGCCTTCGACGCCGACGGCGTGGTCACGCACTGGAACCGGGAGGCGGAGCACATCCTCGGCTGGAGTGCCGGGGAGGCCGTCGGCCGGAAGGGGCTGGCCGGCTGGGCGGTGCGTCCGGAGGACGCGGCGGCCGTCGAGGCGCGGCTGATGAGCGCGATGGCGGCGAACGGGCGGCAGGTGCACGACGTCGCACTGCTGACGAAGGACGGCCGCCGGGTGCTGGTCCGCACCCAGACCTCCCGGGTCGCCGGTGCCGACGGGACGACCAGCGGGGTGTACTGCGCGTTCAGCGAGGCGCACACCCAGATCGACCTGGAGCGGTCGATCGCGCTGAGCGAGGCGCTGTTCGACGACGCGTCGTGGGGCGTGGTGCTCGTCGACGCGGACCTGCGGCCTGCCGTCGTCAACACGCACGCGGCGCGGGCCCTTGGCGTGCCGCGCACCGCGTTGCTGGGGCGGCCGCTGGGAGAGCTCGTCGAGCAGGGCGCGGAGGAGCTGGAGGGCGCGCTGCACCACGTGCTCGCGCGGGGGACGCCGCCGGGGCCGTCCGAACTGTGGGTGACGCTGCGGGCCTCCGACGACGGGACCCGCTCGGCGCGGCGCCGCCGCTGCTGGCGCAGCGGCTTCCTGCGGCTGGCCTCGCCGCTCGCGGAGGAGCCGGTGCCGCTGGGCGTGGCCTGGCTGTTCCAGGACGTCACGCGTGCGAAGCGCGCCGAGCAGGAGGGCGCCCGCGTCCGGTTCCGCGACTCGCAGCTGCACCGGGCGGCGCGGGCGGCCGCCGAGTGCGTGGACGCGATGGAGGCGGCGACGACGCACCTGGAGTTCGCGCTGGCGGGCTTCGCGGACCACGTGCTGCTGGACCTGCAGCCGCCCGGCGAGCCCGCGGAGGAGTCGCCGGAGGGTCCGCCGGAACTGGTGCGGGTGGCGGCGTGCCCCGCGGCGGCGGAGGGCGGCTGCCTGCCGGTGGACCCGGCGGTGGGCGGGGGCATCCCCGTCGGCTACGAGGAGAGCCACCCGGCGGCGCAGGCGTTCGTGCGCTCCGGTGTGGTGCGCACCAGCGTCACCGGGGTGCCCACGCCAGGCGCCCGGGAGGACGTCGCGCCCGCCGGCTGGGCGGCGGCCCGCAGCTGGCCGGAGGGCACGGTGCACGCGATGTGTGCCGCGCTGCGCAGCCGCGGCCGCACGCTGGGGGTCGTCACGTTCCTGCGGGGCACGAGCCGGCCGTCGTTCGACCGGGCGGAGGCGGCCTACGCCGAGGACGTGGCGGTCCGCGTCGCGGCGGCCGTCGACCTGGCCCGGACCCGGTAGCCGGTCAGTGCATGTAGAAGACGCGGTCCGCGTTCTCGCGCAGGACGCGGGCGTTCCACTCGTGTCCGCCGTCGACGTTGCCGGAGCGCAGCATCGGCGGGGTGACGCCGCGGGCGGCCAGCCGCCCGGCGGCGGTGGCGACGACGGCCTGCATCAGGGCGCTGGTGACGACGGTCGAGGCGGGGGCGAAGGGCGCCGCGACCCCGGGGGCGGTCAGCTCGGCGTCGCCGACGGCGATCCGGTTGTCCAGGACGACGTCGCAGTGGTCCTTCAGGAAGGTGCCGCGGGAGTTGCGGGGCGAGGTCTCGCGGGAGTAGGCGACGGACGTGAGCCCGATGACGGTCAGGCCGAGTTCGCGGGCGTGGGCGGCCATCTCGACGGGGAGCGCGTTGCGGCCGGAGAGCGAGATGACGATCAGCACGTCGCCGGCGGCGGCGGGGGAGGCGTCCAGCACGGTGGCGGCCAGCCCGTCGACCCGCTCCAGCGCGCTGCCGAGCGTCGCGGGTCGCACGTCGACGCCGACGGCGCCGGGCACGGGCAGCAGGTTCAGCACGGCGAGCCCGCCGGCCCGGTAGACGACGTCCTGGGCGGGCAGCGAGGAGTGCCCGGCGCCGAAGGCGAAGACGCGTCCGCCGCGGGCGACCGCGTCGGCGACGGCCTCGCCGGCCGCCGCGATGTGCGCGGCCTCCCCGTCGCGCACCTGCGTCAGCAGTCCGATCGCGGCGTCCAGGAACTCGGTCGCCAGGTCGTTCTCCGCCATCGCCACGGCCCTCCGCGCCCGCGGCGCGCCTGCCGCGCCGCCGTCGCGATCACGGTGAGGTCTGGACCACTCCCGTGTCAACAGTGCGCCGGTCCGGCAGGCGGCACGCCGGGGCACGATGTCACCGGGATGGTCCAGAATTGCTGTGAGGCCACCGCACGATGGAACGAGGGGCACGCATGTCGGGACTGATCGACACCACGGAGATGTATCTCCGGACGATTCTGGAGCTCGAGGAGGAAGGTGTGGTCCCGATGCGTGCCCGGATCGCCGAGCGCCTCGAGCAGAGCGGGCCGACGGTGAGCCAGACGGTCGCGCGCATGGAGCGGGACGGGCTGGTCACCGTGGCCGGGGACCGGCATCTGGAGCTGACCGAGGAGGGCCGGCGGCTGGCCAGGCGGGTCATGCGCAAGCACCGGCTCGCCGAGTGTCTGCTGGTGGACGTGATCGGCCTGGAGTGGGAGCAGGTGCACGCCGAAGCCTGCCGCTGGGAGCACGTGATGAGCGAGGCCGTCGAGCGGCGTGTGCTGGAGCTGCTGCGGCATCCGACGGAGTCGCCGTACGGCAACCCGATCCCGGGGCTGGAGGAACTGGGGGAGAAGGCCGAGGCGGAGTCGTTCCTGGACGACGGGATGGTGAGCCTGACCGACCTGCTGCCCGGCGTCGAGGCGAAGACGGTGGTCGTGCGGCGCATCGGCGAGCCGATTCAGATGGACTCCCAGTTGATGTACACGCTGCGGCGCGCGGGCGTGCAGCCGGGCGCGGTGGTGTCCGTGACGGCGGGGACGGGCGGTGGCGTCCAGGTGGCCAGCAGCGGCGAGGCGGCCGAGCTCGACTCGGAGATCGCCGCGCACGTCTTCGTCGCCAAGCGGTAGCGGAGCTTTCGTTTTCCCCGGCCCAAGTTGTCGGAAAGCGAGCGGTTGTGAGCGGAGCGTGCCACTCTGTCGGCATGCGAGAGGTCGGCCGCCGGGCCCGTGCCGAGGTCGCGGGCGCCCCGGCGTCCCCATGTCGCCGGGGCCCCGCTTCCCCACGCCCCTCCCGGTGCGACCCGGAGCCCCGAGCTCTCAGGGTCGGTCTCCCTCCCGCTGGGTGTTCTCCCCTGGGCGAGCAGCACATATCCGCAGTGGAGGTCACTCGAAAGAGGGGTGTTGGACACAAAGCGTCGCTTGTTCGAATAGACGTTCGGTAACGTGCGCGGCGGTGAGACGGAATGGGGGTGCCAGGACAGATGGTGCGACGTATCGACGTGCAGGGGCCTCAGGCGGTCGGCCTCGCCGCATGGGAGTTCGCCGACCCGCCCAAGGACGGCCAGCGTGCGGAGCAGCCGGCCCGGCCGGGCGTACTGCTGCTGCACGGCCTGATGGGCCGGGCGGCCCACTGGGCGACCACGGCCCGCTGGATGTCCGCTCGCTACCGCGCGGTCGGCCTGGACCAGCGCGGGCACGGGCAGAGCGACAAGCCGGCCGAGGGCCCCTATGACCGCGGAGCCTTCGTCGACGACGCCGAGGCGGCCGTCGAGCAGCTCGGTCTGCCCCCGCTGGCCCTCGTCGGGCACGCGATGGGTGCCCTGACGGCCTGGCAGCTGGCCGCCCGCCGTCCCGACCTGGTGCGGGCCCTGGTCATCGCGGACATGCGGCCCTCGCCGCTGGGCGAGCAGTCGCAGCGCGAGTGGGAGGAGTGGTTCGCCTCCTGGCCGGTCCCCTTCGCCACCCTCGCCGACGTGCGCCGGTGGTTCGGCGAGGACGACCCGTCGCTGGAGCGCCCCAGCCCGTCCCGCGGCGAGTTCTTCGCCGAGGTGATGACGGAGCAGGCCGACGGATGGCGGCCGGTCTTCTCCCGCCGGCAGATGCTGCAGGCGCGCGAGACCTGGGTGCACGACGCGCACTGGGACGAGCTCGGGCAGGTCCAGTGCCCCACGCTCGTGGTGCGCGGCCTGGACGGCGAACTCGGCCGCGCCGAGGCCCAGGAGATGGTGCGCGTCCTGCCGCGCGGCATCTACGCCGAGGTCCCCGACGCCGGCCACCTGTTGCACTACGACCGGCCCGAGGAGTGGCGCCGCGTCGTCGAGCCGTTCCTGCACGCGACCCTGCCGCCGGCGGCCTGAGCCGCGGTCTCCAGTCCCCCTAGCCCTTGCTGACGGCCGCCAGGATCTCCGGCAGCCGGGCGACGATCCGCGGTGCCACCAGGCGCTGCGCCAGCAGCGGCAGCGCCAGCCCGTAGCCGACGCCCACCGGAAGCACCAGCCACAGCAGACCGTGCAGGTCAGCCAGGTGCAGCCAGATCAGCAGGCCGAGGACCGGCGCGGAGAGCGCGGCCCCGATGACCATGCCGCCGAAGATGCTCAGGTAGGCCAGCGAGCCCTGCCCGGGCGCCACGTTCTTGTAGCCGTTGTCCTGCGGGATCGAGTAGGGGAAGCGCATCGAGGTGAAGGCGCCCGTCGCGATCAGCGCGCCCAGCAGGGTCAGCGCCAGGCCCAGGGTCTCCGGCAGCACCGCCCACTCGCCGAGCAGCGCCGTGGCGACCACCGTCACCGCGACCACGTACGGCACGCCGACCAGCCCGATGGACAGCATCCGGCCGCGCAGCTCGGTCGCCGCGTCCTGTCGCGAGGAGATCGTCGAGGCCACCAGCCAGAAACCGGAGTAGTCCTGCCCGAACTGGTTGTACATCTGCAGTCCGAGCAGCCCGGCCGCCCAGCAGGCCTGGTAGGGGCTGCCCTGCCCCTGCACCGACATCACCACGGGCAGCAGCACGCCG
>DASSBO010000366.1:0-9559 GCA_035698655.1 Streptomyces sp. | reverse complement strand
ACTCCGGCCCCGAGCCCGCCGCGCGCACGGATCTCGGGGATACCTCCGGGGCGAGCCCCGATGCCGCGGCCGGCCGGGGCAGGACACCATGGGGCCATGAGCGACGCGCAGCACGCACCCGACGGCCGGCCGCCGGAGCCGGACCGCCCGGCCGCACCGCCGCTCACCCGCAACCGCACGCACAAGGTCGTCGGCGGGGTGTGCGGCGGGCTGGGCCGGCACTTCGACATGGACCCGGTCATCTTCCGGGTGTCGCTGGCCGTGCTGTCCGTCGTCGGCGGGCTGGGGCTGATCTTCTACGGTCTGGCCTGGCTGGTGATGCCGGCCCAGGGCGAGCGGGAGAACGGGCTCCGGCGGCTGCTGTCCGGGCGGGTCGAGGGTGCGGCGCTGTCGGCGATGCTGGTGGCGCTGGTGGGCTGCGGCCTGTTCCTCGCCGCGCTCGGCGACCGCAGCACGCCGTTCTCCGTGATGCTGATCGGTGCGGTGATCGGCGCCGCCTACTGGTCGCGGCACCGCCGTCGCGCGCAGGCCGCGGAGGCCGAGGGCGCGCCGGTCGACCCGGCCACGGCGCAGGCAGTCGCGGACGCCCCGCCGGAGACGCAGGCACCGCCCGCACCGGCGACGCCGTCCTGGTGGCGGGATCCCCTCACCAAGGACGGCGCCGGCCCGCCGCCCGTCCGGGACACCGGCTACCTGTGGGGACCGGACGACGGCCCCGGCCCGCCGCAGCCCGACGCGCGGCACCGGCCCGGTTCCTGCGGGCCGTGGGGCAGCCCGGTGTTCCGGCGGCGGCCGGCGCGCGGCGGCCGTCCACTGGGCGGACTGACCTTCCTGCTGGCGTGTGCCGCCGCCGCGCTCGGCACCTGGCTCACCTGGTCCACGCAGTCGCTGTCGACCAGCCTGGTGACCGGGCTGGGCTGTGCGCTGGCCGTCTTCGGGCTCGGGCTCGCGGTGAGTGCCTTCGCCGGCCGCACCGGGGCCGGCACGGTGGTGGCCGCCGTGCTGACCGCCGGTCTGCTCGCCGGGGCGGCGGTGCTGCCGCAGGACCTCTCGACCGACTGGCGGATCCGGCACTGGAGCCCCGCGTCCGTGTCCACGCTGCATGACCGGTACGAACTCGGCAGCGGCCGCGGGGTGCTCGACCTGCGCCGGCTGGACCTGCGGAAGGGCCAGACGGTGACCGTCCGCGCGGACGTCGGCGCGGGGGAGCTGCGCGTCGTCCTGCCCGACGACGTGCGGGCGCGGGTCCACTACGACGTGGACCTCGGCGGGTTCCGCTTCCCCGCCGGCGCCGGACAGTCCGGCGGGAACGGGCAGCGGAGTGGCGGCGGACCGGATCAGGAGGGCACGCGTGTGCTGCAGCCCACGGACGGCGAGGCGCCGACGGGCACGCTGCGGCTGCGCGTCCATGTCGGTGTCGGCCAGGCCGTGATCGACCAGCAGCCGGCGGTGGAAGAGGGAGCGTCACGATGAGCGGAAGGCCGCACCGTTTCGAACCGGCCCGGCTGGTGCTGGGCGTGCCGTTGCTGGGCGCCGGGCTGGCGTTCGTGCTGGACGCGCAGGGCGTCTGGCAGGCGCCGACGGCCCTGCTGCTGACGTTCCTGCCCCTCGCGCTGCTGCTGGGAGCGGCCGCCGCGATGGTGACGGCCGTGGTACGGCACGCCTCCGCGCGCCGCGGACGAAGGACGCCCTGAGGCGTCAGCCGAAGATCCGGTGTCCGCGGCGGCGGCGCCGCTCCGCCAGGAGGGCGTCGAGGGACAACCGCGGTGAGCCGGCGAGCAGCAGCGGCGTCCACGCCAGCAGGTAGGCCAGGTCGTTGCCGTAGTAGTAGGGATCGGTGGGCCAGCTGACGGTCAGCCAGAACGTCAGCGAGAGCAGCGCGCCGCCGAGCGCGGCGAGCCGCGACCACAGGCCGAGGAGCGTGCCCAGCCCGACGGCCAGCTCGCCGACCGCGATCGCATAGCCGAAGCCGGCCGGTGCCCGCAGCGCCAGGTCGACCAGCCAGCCGGCGCCCGCCGTGCCGTGCACGCTGTGCAGCAGCTGCCCCAGCGAGCCGGGCCCGGAGGCGGAGAGGAACGCGGGGTCGGCGAGCTTGTCGATGCCGGCGTAGCAGAACGTCACGCCGAGGAAGACCCGCAGCGGCAGCAGCGACCATCGTGCGGCCAGCTCCCGCGGTCCCTCGGCGGAGACGGCGACCGCCACGGGCGCGGCGGTCGCACTGCCTGCGGGATCCGTCCGGGACATTTCAAGGGCCGCCTTCCCGTCGACACCGGCGTTCTCACAGTGAGGACGAACGAGGACGCCCGATCGTTCACGGCGCTGCGTTCACGCCGGGCGGACGGCGCCGGCGAACGGCATCTCGTCGATCGGCGCGATCCGCACCGGCGCACCTGGGTGGGGAGCGTGGATCATGCGGCCGCCGCCGATGTACAGGCCGACGTGCGTCACGCCCGGGTAGAAGAAGACGAGGTCACCGGGCGCCAGCCGGTCGCGCGGGACGCGGCGCCCGGCGCCGATCTGGGCGTAGGTGGTGCGGGGCAGACTGACGCCGGCGGACTCCCAGGCGGCCTGGGTCAGCCCGGAACAGTCGTACGAGGACGGCCCGGTGGCGCCCCACGCGTAGGGCTTGCCGAGCTGGGCGCGGGCGAAGGCCACCGCCTGAGCTGCTCGCCCGGCGACCGCCGGCAGCGGCTCCTGCGGTCCGCGGCCGCCGTCCGAGGACCGGGAGGCGGCCGGTGCGGCCGCGGAGCGGGCGCCGCCGTCGGCGGCGAGGGCACGGGCACGCTGGTCGGGGCTCAGCCGGTCCAGCAGCTCCCGCGCCTTGGCGAGCTTGCGCTCGATCTCCTTCTTGTGGCGGTGTGCCGCGGACTCGGCCCGCTTCAGCTCGCCGGTCGTCTCGGCGGCCTCGGCGCGGATCTGCCTGACGTCGCCGAGCTGCCGGGTGAGGGAGCGCACGGCGGTCGCGCGCTGCGTGCCGGCGCGTTCGGCGACCGAGGCGCGGTCCAGGTAGTCGTCGGGGGAGGAGGACAGCAGCAGCCGCAGCGACGGCGCCACCCCCGACATGCCGCCCTGCCGGTACTGGGCCGTGGCGAACGAACCGAGCGCGTTGCGCGACTCGTTCAGGTCGGCGGCTCTCCGGGCCGCCTCGTCCTGCAGCTTCTCCAGCGCGTGCGACGCCTTCTCGGCCTTCGCCTTCGCCGCGTCGTAGTCCTGCGTCGCCTTCTCGGCCTCCTGGTGCAGCCGGTCGACGGCCGCCCGGACCTCCTCGGGGCCGGGCCGCGGGGCGGCGTGGCCGGTGCCGGCGAGGGCCGACCCGGTGGCGGCGCCCGTCATGGCGACGGTGGCGGCGGTCCGCCCGGTGCGGTACTTCGGGCGGGGTTTTCGGTGCGAGGCCATGGCGGCCGTCACTCCTCGTCTCGGTCGGAAAGCGGACATCCGGCCGGGACGCTAGACCGCCCCGTCGCCGCGCCGCGCCCAACGACCACAACTGATCCGTTCGTGCCCACTGCTGTCCGTACGGGGGCCAGGGAATGACGGGAAGAGGCGACAGTTAGGCTCCCGGGCATGGCAACCCTGCTTCACGTCTTCCTCGGCCTGCACATCCTCGGCATCGCCGCCCTGCTCGGCGGTTTCCTCTTCCAGCTGAAGGCCATGCGGACGGGCGAGGCCAGGGTCGTCCCCGGGATGCTGCACGGTGCCCTGACGATGCTGCTCACCGGATTCGCCATGGTCGGCGTCAAGGAGGCCGACGGCATGACGGTGAACAACCTCAAGATCGGCATCAAGCTCGCGATCCTGATCGTCATCCTCGGCCTCGTCTACGTCAAGCGCGACGAGGAGCGGCTGCCCGCCCCGGTCTTCGGCACGATCGGGGGCCTCACGGCGGTGAACATCTTCATCGCCGTCCTGTGGCTCTGAGCCCGGCGGACTCTCAGCCGGGACGGACCGCGCTGTGGAACGGCATCCAGTCCATCGGCGCGTACTGGATGACGTCGCCCGGCTTGGGAGCGTGGATGATCTTCCCGTCGCCGACGTACATGCCCACATGGCTGACGTCGTCGTAGAAGAACACCAGGTCGCCCGGCTGCAGCTGGTCCCGGGAGACGGGCGTCCCCGCGTTCACCTGGTCCCAGGTGGTGCGCGGCAGCGAGACGCCGGCCGCCTGCCAGGCGGCCTGGGTCAGCCCGGAGCAGTCGAAGGAGTTGGGGCCCGTCGCGCCCCACACGTACGGCTTGCCCAGCTGCGCCTTGGCGAAGGCCACGGCCTGCGCGGCACGTGAGGAGGGCGCCGGGGCGTCACCGGACGAGGAGCCGCCGTCGTCCTCCTGCTGCCGCTGCTGCTGCTCGGCACGCTCCTTCGCCTTCCGCGCGGCCTCCGCCTTCCGCTTGCGCTCCAGTTCGGCCAGCCGCGCCTTCTCCTGGGCGGTGAGCTTCGAGAGCAGCGCCCGCGCCTCGGACAGCTTGTCCTGCACCGCCCGCTTGCTGCTGTGCAGCTGCTTCTGCGACGCGGTGAGGTCGGAGAGCTCGTCGGTGGCCTCCCGGCGCTTCTTCTGCGCCTCCTGCTGCCGGTCCCGGTAGGTCTCCACCGCGTGCTGCTGATGCCGGGTGAGCCGGGCCATCACGTGCTTCTGCGTGAAGTAGCCCTGCGGGTCGTCGGCGAGCAGCAGCGTGGCCGTCTGGGACAGGCCGCTGCCCGAGCGGTACTGGGCGGTGGCGAACTCGCCGAGCACCCGCCGGGCCTCGTTGACGTCGTCGGCGCGGTCGGCGACCTCGTCGAGCAGCCGGTCGACCTTCTTGCGCTGCGCCTCGGTCTGCTCCTTGGCGGCGTTGTACCGCTGGGTGCGCGACTCCGCCTGGTGGTACAGCGAGTCGACGCGCTTCTTGACCTCCTTGATCGACGGCTTGTCCGGCTTGTCGTCCGGGGACGCGGAGGCGCTCTGTGTGAGGAGGCTCATCGACGCGAGTGCGGTGAGACCCACCGCGCTGCTGCGGGTGGCGGTGGACTGCAGCATGCTGCTGCGCGGCTTGCGGTGCGACGCCAAGGCCGTCGACTCCTTCCGTGCCGTCTACCGGGTTAGCTGACGGGTTCGGGCTCGGAAGTGGCCCTACGGGTGGCGCGCCGGAGCGCGGTTCCCGATTCACCCCGGGGAAACGGTGGGTCCCCGGCTCCGGCCTGCGCCGGATTCGACGGTGGCCGCCCGGCCGGCGCTCTCGCCGAACAGAGGTACGGGCTGCCTGGCACGGCACGGTAGCGAAGGTGTGGTGCCGATGTGAAGGACGGGGCGGCTGGTGCCCGTTTTCTCCCGGGGGTATTTCCGGGGCTCCGGAGCAGCCTGTCCGTCGTGCGGCCTAGACTCGACGGCGATGAGCAGCCTCTTCGACGACAGTTTCCTCGCGGACCTCGAGCCCACGCAGGCGGGCGGCGCGCCGCCGCCTCCCGAGCACCACGGGCCCGAGGAGACGGTGCCGCACGACCTGTTCGAGGGGACCTTCGCCGGGCGCGGCGGTCACGACGCCTACTACCGCGACGGGGCGCCGCGTCCCGCCGTGGACCCGGAAGAGCTGCTCGGCGCCATGAACGAGCAGCAGCGCGTCGCCGTCGTGCACACCGGCTCGCCGTTGCTGATCGTCGCCGGCGCCGGCTCCGGCAAGACCCGGGTGCTCACCCACCGCATCGCCTACCTGCTCGGCGCCCGCGGCGTCCACCCGGGGCAGATCCTCGCCATCACCTTCACCAACAAGGCCGCGGGCGAGATGAAGGAGCGCGTCGAGGAGCTCGTCGGGCCGCGGGCCGCCTCGATGTGGGTGTCCACCTTCCACAGCGCCTGCGTGCGCATCCTGCGCCGCGAGAGCAAGAAGCTCGGCTTCACCTCCAGCTTCTCCATCTACGACGCGGCGGACTCCCGGCGGCTGATGGCCCTGGTCTGCCGCGACCTCGAGCTGGACCCGAAGAAGTTCCCGCCGAAGGCGTTCAGCGCGAAGGTCTCCAACCTGAAGAACGAACTCGTCGACGACGAGGATTTCGCCGCCAAGGCGAACGATGGTTTCGAGAAGACGCTCGCCGAGGCGTACCGGATGTACCAGGCGCGGCTGCGCGAGGCCAACGCGCTGGACTTCGACGACATCATCATGACCACCGTCCACCTGCTGCAGGCCTTCCCGGACGTGGCCGAGCACTACCGGCGCCGCTTCCGGCACGTCCTGGTCGACGAGTACCAGGACACCAACCACGCCCAGTACACGCTGGTCCGCGAACTGGTGGGCACCGGCGAGGACGAGGAGGGGCACGAGAAGGCCGAACTGTGCGTCGTGGGCGACGCCGACCAGTCGATCTACGCCTTCCGCGGTGCCACGATCCGCAACATCCTCCAGTTCGAGGAGGACTACCCGGACGCCACGACCGTGCTCCTCGAGCAGAACTACCGCTCCACGCAGACCATCCTCAGCGCGGCCAACGCCGTCATCGAGCGGAACGAGAACCGCCGGCCGAAGAACCTGTGGACGCAGGCCGGTGCCGGTGCCCGGATCACCGGGTACGTCGCCGACACCGAGCACGACGAGGCGCAGTTCGTCGCCGACGAGATCGACCGGCTCACCGACGCCGGCGAGGCACAGGCGGGCGACGTCGCCGTGTTCTACCGCACCAACGCGCAGTCCCGTGTCTTCGAAGAGGTCTTCATCCGGGTCGGACTGCCCTACAAGGTCGTCGGCGGCGTGCGCTTCTACGAGCGCAAGGAGGTCCGCGACGTGCTGGCCTACCTGCGGGTGCTGGCCAACCCGGAGGACGCGGTACCGCTGCGCCGCATCCTCAATGTGCCCAAGCGCGGCATCGGGGACCGGGCCGAGGCCATGCTGGAGGCGCTCGCGGCCCGCGAGAAGATCACCTTCCCGCAGGCGCTGGCCCGCGTCGACGAGGCCTACGGGATGGCGGCCCGGTCGGCGAACGCCGTCAAGCGGTTCAACACGCTGATGGAGGAGCTGCACACGGTCGCGGAGTCCGGCGCCGGCCCGGCGACCGTGCTGGAGGCGGTGCTCGAGCAGACCGGCTACCTGGCCGAGCTGCAGGCCTCCACCGACCCGCAGGACGAGACTCGCATCGAGAACCTGCAGGAACTTGCCGCGGTCGCGCTCGTCGCCGACTCGGACCAGATCCCGGACACCGAGGACGGCGAGGAGGACACCGGCGTCATCACGCTCATGACGCTGCACACGGCCAAGGGCCTGGAGTTCCCCACCGTCTTCCTCACCGGCATGGAGGACGGCGTCTTCCCGCACATGCGGGCGCTGGGCCAGGCCAAGGAGCTGGAGGAGGAGCGCCGGCTGGCCTACGTCGGCATCACGCGCGCCCGCGAGCGGCTGTACGTGACGCGCTCGACGCTGCGCAGCGCCTGGGGGCAGCCGTCCTACAACCCGCCGTCCCGTTTCCTCGAAGAGGTGCCGGCGGAGTACCTCGACTGGAAGCGGACCGGCCCGTCCGGTAAGGGCGGCAGCGCGCCGATGTCACCCACGGCGGGCATCTCCTCGTCCCTGTCGTCCGGCGGGCGGCGCGGCGGCCCGAGCGGGTTCGCGACCAGGCGGGCGAAGGAACGTCCGGTGGTGGCGCTCTCGGTGGGCGACCGGGTCACCCACGACAGCTTCGGGCTCGGCACGGTGCTCGCCGTCAAGGGCGGCGGGGACGCCGCGGAGGCGACGATCGACTTCGGCGGCGAGAAGCCCAAGCGCCTGCTGCTGCGGTACGCGCCGGTCGAGAAGCTCTGACGGGGCCCGTCAGCCCGGTTCCAGGCCGTGCGAACGGAACCAGGGCAGTGGCGGCGCGGCGGACCCGCCGTGCGGGTGCACCTCGAAGTGCAGGTGCGGGCCGGTGGAGTTGCCGGAGCTGCCGGAGTAGGCGATGAGGTCGCCGGCCTTGACCGGGCCGCTGCGGACCCGGGTGCTGCTCAGGTGGCAGTACCAGGTCTCGGTGCCGTCCGAGGCCGTGATGATGGCCATGTTGCCGTAGGCGGAGTTCCACTTGGTGGTGATGGTGCCGTCGGTGGCGGCGTGCACCGGAGTGCCGTAGCTGACGGGGAAGTCGATGCCGGTGTGCACCGACATCCAGTTGACGCCCGCCTGCCCGAAGTAGGCGCTGATTCCCGAGCCCTTGGCCACCGGCAGCACGAACTTCGGGCGCATGGCCTCCCGGCGTGCGGCCTCGGCGGCCTTGCGTTTGCGCTCCGCCTCCTGCCGCTTCTTCAGGTCGATGCGCTCCTGCGTGCGGCTCGCACGGTCGGCGAAGTCCCCGGCCCCGTCGGAGAGCCCGGCCAGCTGCGTGTCCAGCTTCGTGTTCGACGGGACGGACTTCACGGTGGCCGGGTCCGATGCCGACGCCTGCACGGTGGTCTCGTCGGGCGCACCCGCGCCGCCGACGGACGCGGCGGCGACACCCGCCACGCCGAGCACGGCCACGGACGGTGCGGCGACCGTCAGCAGGGCGGAGCGGTGCGGGCGGGGTGAGCGCCGGCGGCCGCGGGAGGCCAGGTGCTGCGGAAGCGGTTCGGGGCGGATCTCGGGCTCGGCCCCGGGCTCGGGGCCCGGATCCGGTTCCGGCGCCGGGTCGTGGGACTCGGCCGGCACAGTTGTTGCGGGCACCTCGGCGGTGGCTTCGTCGGCAGCCGGCGCGTAGTCGGCCGTGGCCTGGTAGGCCGCCGCGTCGTAGCCGCCGGACTCGTAGAGGCCGGTGCCCCAGGACGTCGACGCCTGGGCGTCATAGCTGTGCTGGTCCCACTCGGACCACTGGGCGGTGCCGTAGACGGTCTCGAAGCCGTCCCCCTGCGGCGGGCCCTGCTGGGCCGGGATGGCAGCCCCGTACTCCCCGGATTCCACGTACCAGGTGCCGGTGACGTCGTAACCCGTGCCCGCGTAGGGGTCCGCCTCGTAGGGGACCGCGGTGCCGACCTCGTCGAGCGACTGTCCGTAGCCGTACGCGTCGTACTGCGCGTAGGCGTAGGCGGAGGTGTCGTGCGGCGGGTACGAGACGCCGGATGCCGGATCGGCCTCAGCCGGATGGTCCGACGGGTGAGGGGGGTTCACCACCAACTTCTCTTTCGCCTCGACGACAGGGGCGGAGCAGTGCGGTGACTGTACCCGGGGGTATACGACGCCGACAATCTTCTGCAGGTTTCGGGCCCCCAAGAACCGGGCAATCAGGCGCCTTTCGGGGAACGACGGCCCTCCTGTCGGCGGTGCGTTCGCCTCTGTTCGACTCGCGCGGCCGTGCCGCCGGCCGGGGCGCCGCTGGCGGCCCGCGGCAGCCCGTCGTGTGATTTCCCCCTCTATGGCCACCCCGGAGGCGCCCCGGTGAGCGATGCTGGAGATAACGTTCGTTCACTCCGGCAGGACGCCGTGGAAGAGCCGTCGAAGAGGGAGACAGTGATGGGTGTGTCGGGTCCGATCCGCGTGGTGGTCGCCAAGCCGGGTCTCGACGGTCACGACCGCGGAGCCAAGGTGATCGCGCGTGCGCTGCGGGACGCCGGTATGGAGGTCATCTACACCGGCCTGCACCAGACGCCCGAGCAGATCGT
>DASSBO010000365.1:0-3086 GCA_035698655.1 Streptomyces sp. | reverse complement strand
CGCCGTCGGCCATCTCGGCCGTCACCGGCGTCTCGCCGCCGTGTGCCCGCAGCTGCGCCGTGTACGTGCCGGGGCCCTCCGGCGCGGCGCCGCACCACCGGGGGCGCACGGCCGTGAGCGCGGCCACGTCCAGTGCCTCGGCGGGGCCCACCGTGACCGTGTTGTCGACGGGGGAGATGTCCAGCACGTAGCGCGGCTTCCCGTCCGGCGCCGGGCGCCCCAGGCGCAGTCCCTTGCGCTGGCCGACGGTGAAGCCGTACGCGCCGTCGTGCGCGCCGAGCCGGTTGCCGTCCTCGTCCACCACGTCGCCCTCGGCGCGGCCCAGCCGGTCGGCGAGGAAGCCCTGGGTGTCACCGTCGGCGATGAAGCAGATGTCGTGGCTGTCGGGCTTCTTCGCCACGGCCAGGTCGCGCCGCTCGGCCTCCGCCCGGATCTCGTCCTTCGTGGTGAGCGTGTCGCCGAGGGGGAACATGGCGTGCGCCAACTGGCGTTCGTCCAGCACCCCGAGCACGTAGCTCTGGTCCTTGGCGGCATCCGAGGCCCGGTGCAGCTCGCGGCCGCCGTCCTCGCGTTCCACGACCGTCGCGTAGTGCCCGGTGCACACCGCGTCGAAGCCGAGGGCCAGCGCCTTGTCCAGCAGCGCGGCGAACTTGATCTTCTCGTTGCAGCGCAGGCACGGGTTCGGCGTCCGGCCGGCCTGGTACTCCGCGACGAAGTCCTCCACCACGTCCTCGCGGAACCGCTCGGCCAGGTCCCACACGTAGAACGGGATGCCGATGACGTCGGCCGCCCGCCGGGCGTCGCGCGAGTCCTCCAGCGTGCAGCAGCCGCGCGCGCCGGTGCGGAAGGACTTCGGGTTCGCGGACAGCGCGAGATGGACCCCGGTCACGTCGTGCCCGGCGTCCACGGCGCGGGCGGCGGCGACGGCGGAGTCCACACCTCCGGACATGGCGGCGAGCACGCGCAGTCGCCTGGGCGGGGTGGCGGGGTCAACAGGGGTGTCAGCCATAACCCCTCCAGGGTACGGGCCCGCGCCCGCGCGCTCGCCCACGGAGTGCCCGGGGAACCGCGGGGCCGTCCGCAGGCGTTCTTCCCGCCGTGAGCCGGACCGAAGACTCGGAGAAGACCGCCGCCGACCGGCCGCCGCGCGCCGGCCGGCGGCCGAGCCGCCGTGCCGTGCTGCTCGGCGGCGCCGCGACGCTGGCCGGCCTGGGCGGCGGGGCCTACCTCGCCCGTGACGAGCTGACCCGCTGGTGGTGGCGGCTGCCGGGCAACCGCGTGGAGCGGGTGCCCGGCGCGGTCGACCAGCCCGGCGCCGAATGGGTGCCGGCCGCGCCCGGGAACTACCTGGAGGCGGACCGGCCCTACGACTTCGAGATCGACCGCGTGGTGATCCACGTCGTCCAGGGCAGCTACGAGACCGCGCTGCGGGTGTTCCAGGACCCGGACCACGAGGCCGCCGCGCACTACGTGGTGCGGGCGCGGGACGGGCGGCTGGCGCAGACCGTCCGTGAACTGGACGTCGCCTACCACGCCGGGAACTTCCGCTACAACCTGCGCAGCGTCGGCATCGAGCACGAGGGCTTCGTCGACCGCCCGGAGGACTTCACCGACGCGATGTACCGGTCCTCGGCGCGGCTGACCGCCGACGTCTGCGGCCGGTACGGCATCCCGGTCGACCGGGAGCACATCGTGGGCCACAGCGAGGTGCCGGGCGCCGACCACACCGACCCCGGCCGGCACTGGGACTGGGACCGCTACCTGCGGCTCGTCGCGGCAGCCCGCAAGGACCCCGGCTAGCTGAGGCCGGCCGAGCGGGCCCGGTCGACCGCCGGGCCGATGGCGTCCGCCAGCGCCCGCACCTCGGCGCGGGTCGAGGAGTGCCCGAGGGAGAACCGCAGGGTCCCGCGTGCGAGTTCGGCGTCGCTGCCGGTGGCCAGCAGGACGTGGCTGGGCTGGGCGACGCCCGCGGTGCAGGCGGAGCCGGTCGAGCAGGCGATGCCCGCGGCGTCCAGCAGGAGCAGCAGCGAGTCGCCCTCACAGCCGGGGAAGGAGAAGTGCGCGTTGGCCGGCAGCCGGCCTTCCGGGCCGGGGTCGCCGTTCAGCACGGCGTCGGGCACGGCGGCACGCACGGCGTCGACCAGTTCGTCCCGCAGCGCACCCACCCGCTTGGCGAAGTCCTCGCGCTCCGCTGTCGCCTGCCGGGCGGCCGCGGCGAAGGCGGCCACCGCAGGCACGTCCAGGGTGCCGGAGCGCACGTCCCGCTCCTGTCCGCCGCCGTGCAGCAGCGGCACCGGGGCGTGCTCGCGGCCCAGCAGCAGCGCGCCGACGCCGTACGGGCCGCCGATCTTGTGCCCGGTCAGCGTGAGGGCCGCCAGCCCGGACTCCCCGAAGCCGACGGGCACCTGGCCGACCGCCTGCACCGCGTCGGAGTGCATCGGCACACCGAACTCCGACGCGATGGCGGCCAGTTCCGCCACCGGCATGATCGTGCCGGTCTCGTTGTTGGCCCACATCACGCTGACCAGCGCGACGTCCGACGGGTTGCGGGCGAGCGCCTCGCGCAGCGTTTCCGGCCGCACCCGGCCCAGCCCGTCCACCGGCAGCCACTCCACGACGGCGTTCTCGTGATCGGCGAGCCAGTGCACGGTGTCCAGCACGGCATGGTGCTCGACAGGGCTGACGAGCACCCGCCGGCGCTCCGGATCGGCCGCACGGCGTGCCCAGTACAGACCCTTCACGGCCAGGTTGTCCGCCTCGGTGCCGCCGGAGGTCAGCACCACCTCGCTCGGCCGCGCGCCGAGGGCGGCCGCGAGCGTCTCGCGGCTCTCCTCGACGGTGCGGCGGGCCCGCCGTCCGGCGGCGTGCAGCGAGGAGGCGTTGCCGGTGACGGCGAGTTGCTCGCTCATCACCCGCACCGCCTCGGGGAACATGGGCGTGGTGGCGGCGTGATCGAAGTAGGCGTCGGCCATGGTGTCGAAGTCTACGAGCACGCCGGCCACCGCCGCGCCGGGCCACGGCTGGGGACGACGAGGATCAGCCGTTCTCGGCCACGAACATCCAGTGCTCCTTCTCCAGGTCACCGG
>DASSBO010000364.1:0-4511 GCA_035698655.1 Streptomyces sp. | reverse complement strand
GCCGACGTAGGCCCAGTAGATGTCCATCTCCAGGTAGACCAGGTCCGGGTCGGTCTCCTGCACCAGGACGTCGTACAGGCGCACGTCGGGCCGGTCGGTGGCGAAGGAGAACTCGTCGGAGTGGTTGTGCTGGTAGAAGCGCATGCCGCGGGCCTTGGCGGCGGCGCCGTAGGTGTTGAACTCCTCCGCGGCCCGCTTCCAGGCGTCGACGGTGTTGCCGTAGCGGTTCGGGCTGGAGGCGGTGCCGATGTGCGGGAGACCGAGGGCCTGGGCGTCGTCGAGGACCTGGTTCAGGTTGGTGGCGAAGGTGTAGGCGTTCGGGTCGCCGGAGTGGTAGCCGACGTGGCTGCCGACGCCGCTCAGCCCGTTGTCGCCCATCAGGCGGCGCAGTTGGGCGAGGGTGATCGGGCCGGTGCCCTGGCTGTAGCCGGCGAACTCGACCTCGTCGTAGTCGTAGGCGGCCAGTGCCTCGAAGACGCGGGCGAAGCCGATCTCGCGGATCTGGTCGCGCAAGGTGTAGAGCTGGATGCCCAGCCGCCCGGGGGGCAGCACGGGCCGTCCGCCCCGGCCGGCGGCCGGGGCGGTGGCGGCGCCGGGCGTTCCGGCGCCGGCGCCCAGCAGCGCGGCGGCGGTGGTGCCGGCCGCGACGCCGAGGAAGCCGCGGCGTCGGAGGGTGCGCTCGAGTGAGGAGTCGTTCGTCACGACGCTTCTCCTGTCATGGGGACAGTGATTCCGGCGAGGTCGAGCAGCAGCTGCTTGACCTCGGTGGGGGCGGTGGGCCCGGCGAGGGTGCCGGGGCGGGAGCACAGGAGGAGGGGGCCGTCCTCCTCGCTCGCCGGGAGGCGGCCGTGGCTGCCGCGCACGGGCGCGGGGTCGAGCGGCACGACGGCCATCCGGTAGCGCAGGCCGGCCTTCTTGCGGGCGAGCGCGGTGGCGGCGCGCAGCCGCACGTACGGGTCGAGGGGGTCCATGAACAGCTCGGCGGGGTCGTAGCCGGGCTTGCGGTGGATCTCGACCTGGCGGGCGAAGTCGGGGGCGCGGTCGTCGTCGAGCCAGTAGTAGTAGGTGAACCAGGAGTCGGGTTCGGCGACGGCGACGAGGTCGCCGGCCCGGGGGTGGTTCAGGCCGTGTGCCTTCTTGCCGTCCTCGTCGAGGAGTTCGGCGACGCCCGGCAGGTCGGCCAGCGCCTCGCGGGCGGCCTCCAGGTCCTCCGGGCGGCGGACGTAGACGTGCGCGATCTGGTGGTCGGCGACCGCGAAGGCGCGGGAGGCGGTCGGGTCGAGGTACTCCATGCCGTCCTGGGTGTGCACCTCCAGCAGCCCGGCGCGGCGCAGCGCACGGTTGACGTCGACGGGCCGGTCGACGCCGGTGATGCCGTACTCGGACAGGGCGACGACGGTGCGTCCCTCGGCTTCGGCGTCGTCCAGCAGCGGGGCGAGGACGGCGTCGAGTTCGGCGGCCGCCGCGTGCGAGCGGTGGTCGTCCGGGCCGTAGCGCTGCAGGTCGTAGTCCAGGTGCGGCAGGTAGGCCAGGGTCAGGTCCGGGTGGCGGGTGCGCATGATGTGCCGGGTGGCGGCGGTGATCCACCGGGAGGAGGTGATGGAGGCGGTCGGCCCCCAGTAGGTGAAGAGCGGGAACGGGCCGAGCTCTTCGGTGAGTTCGTCGTGCAGCTCGGGCGGTCGGGTGTAGCAGTCGGGTTCCTTGCGGCCGTCGGAGTAGTAGACGGGCCGTGGGGTGACGGTCCAGTCGACGTCGGCGCCCATCGCGTACCACCAGCAGATGTTGGCGACGGTGTAGCCGGGGTGGGCGGCGCGGGCGGCGTCCCACAGCTTCTCGCCGCCGACGAGCGCGTTGTGCTGCCGCCACAGGTAGACCTCGCCCAGTTCGCGGAAGTACCAGCCGTTGCCGACGATGCCGTGTGTCTCGGGCATCTCGCCGGTGAGCAGGGTGGACTGGGCGGAGCAGGTGACGGCGGGCAGCACGGTGCCCAGCGGGGCGCGGTCGCCGCCGGCGGCGAGGGCGGACAGCCGGGGCATGTGGGCCAGCAGGCGTGGGGTGAGGCCGACGACGTCGAGAACGAGCAGCGGCTGGGGACGGGGACCGGCGGTGGTCATGGCAGCTCCTTGAGGCCGAGGCCGGTGAGCAGGTCGCGGGCGACGTCGAGTTCGGCGGCGATGCCGTCGGCGAGCTGCCCGCGGGTGCGCGGGCGCAGTTCGGGCGGCAGGGCGTGCCAGGTGTAGGTCTCGACCTCGAGGTGCCGGGTGAGCGGCACCGGGCCGCCCACGAGGTGGGCGAGGCTCTCGCGCAGCACGTCGACGGTGGCCGTGAGCGGTGGGGCGAGCGGGGCGTGCAGGGGGACGTGGAAGTGGGAGCGCCAGGGGGCGTCGGTGGGCAGTGCGCCGGGGGCGAGGGCCGGTCCCAGGTCGTCGGTGCCGTCTGCGGCTGCCGCGCCGCGGGCGCGGGTCTGGTGCAGGAAGCGGGGTTCGGCGAACCGGCCGAGGGCGTCGCGCACCTCCCGGCGGTCGGGGTGTGCGGCGTGCAGGGCGGCGGAGAGCTGGGCCTTGACGACGGGCAGCCCGGCGCGGGCGAGTGCGGGCAGCGCGAGGCCGGGGTCCTCGAAGGCGGTGGCCAGGTGGCAGGTGTCCAGGCACAGGCCGACGCGGTGCGGTGGTGGCGCGTCGTCGTGTCCGGTCAGTTCGCTCACCGCGTCGGCGGTGGTCTCGATGACGCAGCCGGGCTCGGGTTCGAGTCCGACGCGGATGTCGCGGCCGGTCAGGTCCTCGAGCGCGTCGAGCTGCTTGGCCAGGGCGGTCAGGGCGGCGAGCGCGGTGCGGCGGCCGTCGGCGTGGAACCCCTCGCGCCAGGCGAGCGGCAGGGTGGAGACGGTGCCCTCGTGGACGTCGTCGGGCAGCAGGCCGGCCAGCAGCCGGGCCAGGTCGGCGGTGTGGTGCAGCCGCTGCGGCTCGGTCCAGTCGGGACGGTAGACGCGGTGTTTGACGACTTCTTGCCCGAAGCCCTCGTAGGGGAAGCCGTTGAGGGTGACGACTTCCAGGCCGCGCGCGTCGAGTTCGGCGCGCAGGGTGCGCAGGCGGGCGGGTTCGGCGGTCAAAGCGCGGACGGCGTCGCGGGCGAGCCACAGTCCGATGCCGAGGCGGTCGCGGTGCAGGCGGCGGCGGACGGGTTCGGCGTACTCCCCCAGTTGCCGCACGACGCCGTCGACGTCCTCGGCGGCGTGCACGTTGGTGCAGTAGGCGAGGTGGACGGTGCTGCCGTCGGGGTGGCGGAAGCGCACGGTCACTCGCCTCCGCGCAGCAGGGAGTTGCCCTCGTGGGTGGCGGCGCTCGGCGCGGGCGGGTCGAGGCGGAGGCGGCCGCTGAGTCCGTAGAAGGCGACGGGGTTGCGCCACAGGACGGTGTCGACGTCGTCGTCGGTGAAGCCGGCGGCGAGCATGGCGTCGCCGACCTTCCGGGTCTTCAGCGGGTCGCTGTGGCCCCAGTCGGCGGCGGAGTTGACCAGGATCCGCTCGGTGCCGTGGGCGCGCAGCAGCGCGACCATGCGGTGCTCGTCCATCTTGGTGTCGGGGTAGACGGAGAAGCCCATCCAGCAGCCGCTGTCGGCCGCCTCCTTCACCGTCGTCTCGTTCAGGTGGTCCACCAGCACCCGGTCGACGGGGAGGGCGGATTCCCGTACGACGTCGAGGGTGCGGGTGAGTCCGGCGGCCTTGTCGCGGTGCGGGGTGTGCACGAGGGCGGGCAGTTCGTGGGCGGCGGCGAGGTCGAGTTGGGCGGCCAGCGCCTCGTCCTCGGCCGGGGTCATCGAGTCGTAGCCGATCTCGCCGACGGCGACGACGGAGTCCTTCAGCAGGTAGCGCGGCAGTTCGTCCAGGACGGGCGTGCAGCGCGGGTCGTTGGCCTCCTTGGGGTTGAGGGCGAGGGTGCAGTGGTGGGCGATGCCGTACTGGGCGGCGCGGAAGGGCTCCCAGCCGAGGATGGAGTCGAAGTAGTCGTAGAAGCTGCCGGGTGAGGTGCGGGGCTGGCCGAGCCAGAAGGCGGGTTCGACGACGGCGCGGACGCCGGCGGCGTACATCGCCGCGTAGTCGTCGGTGGTGCGGGAGGTCATGTGGATGTGGGGGTCGAAGATCCGCATCAGGACTCCTTCGCGGCGAGCGCCAGTACGCGGTGCAGGTCGTCGGGGACGGGGCGGCCGGCGGCGGTGCGCTCGTCGGCGTACGCGGTGAGCATGCGGGCCAGTTCGGCGTCGCCGGCGGCCCGGTCGGCCAGGGAGGCGACGGCGTCGACCGGCACGCCGGTGAACAGACACTTCAGGACGGCGTGCCGCCAGGCGTGCGGGGAGAGGTGGGCGGCTGCGTACGGGCCGAGGGCGGCGGCGACCAGGCGGGTGTCGTTGGCGCGCAGGGCGTCCTCGACGAGGGGTGTCGCGTCCGGGCCGAGGTGCGGCAGGTGCGGCAGGGCGAGCAGGACGGCGCGGCGCTCGTCGCCGCTGCCGCGGGT
>DASSBO010000363.1:0-4219 GCA_035698655.1 Streptomyces sp. | reverse complement strand
ACGCGGCCGCGTCCGGTGTCCACATGCGGCACAGCGCGCGGTACTGCCCGTCCACCTCGGCCTGGGCCTCGGCCGAGTCGGGCGCGGCGCCGGCGGCGAACAGCTCACCCATCCGGCGGAGCTGGGCCGACGCCTCCTGCTCCATGCGCCGCCGGTCCGCCGGGGCGATGCCCTCGGTGGCGCGGCGGGACTGCTCCCACTGCTCCGGCCAGCGCTCACGCGCCTGGGCGGAATGCCGGTCCGGGTCGAACCCCTCGAAGAGGTTCTCCGGGCTGCTCAGGGACATCTCGTCTCCCTCCTCCCGTTGCCGCTGCAGGGTCCGCACGGTGCGGGCCACGGTCTGCGCCACCTGAGTGAGCCGGTCTCGTTCGGCCAGCAGCCGCCGGTGGTGGGCACGCAGCGCGGCCACCTCGTCGGTCTGCCCCTCGAGGATCCGCGCGATCTCGGCCAGACCCAGGTCGAGTTCGCGCAGGACGAGGATCTGCTGCAGGCGCAGCAGTTCCGGCTCGGTGTAGTAGCGGTAGCCGTTCGCACCGGTCCAGGCGGGCGGCAGCAGTCCGGTCTCGTCGTAGTGCCGCAGTGTGCGGGAGGTCGTCCCGGACATCCGCGCGACCTCGGCGATCGACCAGGCCATGGCGGCCCTCCGTCCCGGTGGCAGCGACCGGCCGGGCGTTCCGGCCGTCTCGTGACGACGGTAGAAGTTGACGCAGCGGAAAGGTCAAACGTCGTCTTCGGCCGACGGGCCGGGAGCCGTCCTAGAACGTGCCGAGCTTGGTCAGGGCGAGGAGGGCGATCAGTTCGATCGCCGAGGCGCCCAGCGCGCGCGGCCACGGCAGGTCGTGGGAGCGGCTGACCATGGAGGTGAACAGCGCGCCCGCCGCCAGCCAGGTGAGCCAGCCGACGACCTGCACGGGCGTGGCGCCGCCGCCCAGGAACATCGCCAGCAGCAGCCGCGGCACGTCGGTCAGCGACAGGATGAGCATGGACAGGCCGACCGTGGGTGCCCACGCGCCGTCGCCTCCGAACTGGCGGGCGAGCGTGTGGGTGACGGCGCCCAGGACGAAGGCCATCAGGACGACGGCGACCGCGGTGCCGAGCACGTACTGCAGCGCGTTGACGAACGTGGCGTTGACGACGTCCTCGCGGGCGTCGCCGAGCCCGAAGAGGGCCAGCAGGCCGTAGCCGAAGGTGACCAGCAGCGCCGGGCCCCACACGGCGTGGTCGCGCATCTGCCAGAACGTCTCGTTCGGGCGCATGACGACGCCGCTCAGCAGGTCCTTCCAGTGCAGCCGCGGGCCGGCAGGCGGCGCGGTGACGTTCCCGCCGGCGTGGCCGGCGTCCTGGCCGTAGGGGTGGCTGACGCCGTACGGCCGGGTGTGGCCGGGGGCGCCGGCGTACGGGTCGCGGGGGGCGCGGGCACCGCCGGCGGGGGCGGGGGGCTCGCCGAAGTACTCGGGCTCGCCGTTGCCGCCGCCGCCCTGCGGCCACCGCTGGGCGGCGGAGCGGACGTCCGCGCCGTGCGGCCCGCGCGGGGCCACCTGCGGGTACGGTGCCGGTGCCTGCGGCGGGTACTGCCCTTGCTGCTGCGCGTCGCGGGGGCTCCGGCCCCGTCCCATCCTGAATCCAGCCACGCCTTCGAACGTACCGTGTCCACGGCGTGCGGGCGCCCCGGCCCCGGAATACCCGTCATATCGGCGCTGACCTGTGACATCCCTTAGGGGTTACGGCCCGCGCCCGGGCCGTAAAGCCGTTGTGCGGGCCGGATGCGTGTGGTTGTCTGCGGCTCTTCGCCAATCGTTGGGAGCATGGGTGGCAACAGGTTCGCGCACGTCGGCGGGTCTCGCGTACGACAGGGCGGGCCCGGGCGGTGAGGTGCCCGTCGTGCTGATCCACGCGGGCGTGGCAGACCGGCGGATGTGGGACCCGCTCTGGCCGGTGCTCTCCGCCGGCCAGGACGTCGTCCGGCTGGATCTGCGCGGCTTCGGGGAGTCCACGGAGCGCCCCGAGGACGGCGCCCTGTCGCACGTGGACGACGTGCTGGAGACGCTGACGGAACTCGGCATCGACCGCTGCAGGCTGGTCGGCGCCTCGCTGGGCGCCGGGGTGGCCGTCGAGGCGGCGCTCGCCCGGCCGGAGGCGGTGGCCTCGCTGCTGCTGTGCGCGCCGGGCGGTTCGCTCATCCCCGAGATGACGGCGGAACTGCGGGCGTTCGTCACGGCGGAGAACGCCGCCATGGAGACGAAGGACCTCGACGCCGCCGCCGAGGCGAACGTGACCTGGTGGGTGGCCGGCCCGCACCGTGCCGCCGCCGAGGTCGACCCGGCGGTCCGTGACCTGGTGCGGCGCATGCAGCGGCGGGCCTTCGAGCTGACGGCTGACTGGGACGACGTCGAGGAGCGGGAGCCGGAGCCGCCGGCGCTCGACCGGCTCGGGGAGATCACCGCACCGACGCTCGTCCTGCAGGGCGGCCTGGATCTCGACGCGATCCAGGAGGCGGCCCGCCGGGTGACCGAGGGCATCACGGGCGCCCGCCGCGTCGACTGGGCGGACACCGCCCACCTGCCGACCCTGGAACGCCCCGGGGACTTCCTCACGCTGCTCCGCGAGGAGCTGCACTCCGCGTAGGGCGGGAAAGGACCGACGGCCGGTCCCGCGGAGGCGGGGCCGGCCGTCGTGGTTGCTGCGGCCGCTACTTGGCCGGTTCCGGCTCGGGCGCGTCGGCGTCCGCCGGCTCGTCGGCCGGCGGGTCGGACGGGGTGCGCACGGAGTCCAGCAGCAGCTGGGCCACGTCCACGACCTGCAGGTCCTCCTTGGCCTTGCCATCGTTTTTCTTGCCGTTGACCGAGTCGGTCAGCATCACCAGGCAGAACGGGCAGGCGGTGGAGACGATGTCCGGGTTGAGGGACAGCGCCTCGTCGACGCGCTCGTTGTTGATGCGCTTGCCGATCCGCTCCTCCATCCACATCCGGGCGCCGCCGGCGCCGCAGCAGAAGCCGCGCTCCTTGTGGCGGTGCATCTCCTCGTTGCGCAGGCCGGGGACCTTGCCGATGATCTCGCGCGGCGGCGTGTACACCTTGTTGTGACGGCCCAGGTAGCACGGGTCGTGGTAGGTGATCAGGCCCTCGACCGGGGTGACGGGGACGAGCTTGCCCGTATCGACGAGGTGCTGCAGCAGCTGGGTGTGGTGGATGACCTCGTAGTGGCCGCCCAGCTGCGGGTACTCGTTGGCGATCGTGTTGAAGCAGTGCGGGCAGGTCGCGACGATCTTCTTCTTCGACGCGGGCTTCTTCGTGCTCTCGTCTTCGTCGTCCTCGCCGAAGGCCGCGTTGAGGTTGGCGACGTTCTCCTCGCCCAGCTGCTGGAAGAGGAACTCGTTGCCGAGCCGGCGGGCGGAGTCACCGGTGCACTTCTCGTCGCCGCCCATGATCGCGAACTTCACGCCCGCGATGTGCAGCAGCTCCGCGAAGGCCTTGGTGGTCTTCTTCGCCCGGTCCTCCAGCGCGCCCGCGCAGCCCACCCAGTACAGGTACTCGACGTCGGTGAGGTCCTCGACCGTCTTGCCGACGATCGGCACCTCGAAGTCGACCTCCTTGGTCCACTCCAGGCGCTGCTTCTTGGCCAGGCCCCAGGGGTTGCCCTTCTTCTCCAGGTTCTTCAGCATCGTCCCGGCCTCGGACGGGAACGCGCTCTCGATCATGACCTGGTAGCGGCGCATGTCGAGGATGTGGTCGACGTGCTCGATGTCGACCGGGCACTGCTCGACGCAGGCACCGCACGTGGTGCACGACCACAGCACGTCCGGATCGATGACCCCCTGCTCCTCGTACGTGCCGACCAGCGGGCGCTCGGCCTCGGCCAGCGCGGAGGCGGGGACGCCGGCGAGCTGCTCCTCGCTCGCCTTCTCCTCGCCCTCCATGGTCTTGCCGCCGCCGGCGAGCAGGTAGGGCGCCTTGGCGTGCGCGTGGTCGCGCAGCGACATGATGAGCAGCTTCGGGGACAGCGGCTTGCCGGTGTTCCAGGCCGGGCACTGCGACTGGCAGCGGCCGCACTCGGTGCAGGTGGAGAAGTCCAGCAGGCCCTTCCAGGAGAACTGCTCGACCTGGGAGACGCCGAAGGTGTCCTTCTCCGGGTCGGCCTCCTCCAGGTCGATCGGCGCCCCGTTGGAGGTCATCGGCTTGAGCGCGCCGAGGGCGGGCGCGCCGTCGGCGTTGCGCTTGAA
>DASSBO010000362.1:0-7435 GCA_035698655.1 Streptomyces sp. | reverse complement strand
CATGTCGAGGGCACCTACGGCATCGCCGTACTGCACGCGGACTTCCCCGACCGGATCGTGGTGGCCCGCAACGGCTCGCCGGTCGTGCTGGGCATCGGCGAGCACGAGATGTTCGTGGCCTCCGACGTCGCCGCGCTGGTCTCGCACACCCGGCAGGTCGTCACCCTCGCCGACGGCGAGATGGCCACCCTGCGGGCCGGCGACTACCGCACCTACACCACGGAGGGCTCGACCACCTCCAGCACGCCGGAGACCGTCGAGTGGGCCGCCGAGTCCTACGACATGGGCGCGCACGACACCTACATGCACAAGGAGATCGTCGAGCAGGCCGACGCCGTCGACCGCGTGCTGCGCGGCCGCATCGACGACCGGTTCGCCACCGTGCACCTCGGCGGCCTGAACCTGGACGCCCGCGAGGCACGCGGGGTGCGCCGGGTGAAGATCCTGGGCTGCGGCTCCGCCTACCACGCCGGCATGATCGGCGCCCAGCTGATCGAGGAGCTCGCCCGCATCCCCGCCGACGCCGAGCCGGCCAGCGAGTTCCGCTACCGCAACGCGGTGGTCGACCCCGACACGCTCTACATCGCCGTCAGCCAGTCGGGCGAGACCTACGACACGCTCGCCGCCGTGCAGGAGCTCAAGCGCAAGGGCGCCCGGGTCCTCGGCGTGGTCAACGTCGTCGGCTCGGCGATCGCGCGCGAGACGGACGGCGGCGTGTACGTGCACGCCGGCCCGGAGGTCTGCGTCGTGTCCACCAAGTGCTTCACGAACACCGCCGTCGCCTTCGCCCTGCTGGCGCTCCACCTGGGCCGCATCCGGGACCTGTCGGTCGCCGACGGCAAGCGCATCATCGACGGGCTGCGCCGGCTGCCCGGCCAGATCGCCGAGATCATGGCGAACGAGGCCGAGATCGAGAAGCTGGCCGCCGACTACGCCCAGGCACGCAGCATGATGTTCGTCGGCCGGGTGCGCGGCTACCCGGTCGCCCGCGAGGCCTCCCTGAAGCTGAAGGAGGTCTCCTACATCCACGCGGAGGCCTACCCCGCCTCCGAGCTCAAGCACGGGCCGCTCGCCCTGATCGAGCCGGCCCTGCCCACCGTCGCGATCCTGCCCGAGGACGACCTGCTGGAGAAGAACCGCGCCACCCTGGAGGAGATCAAGGCCCGGCAGGGCCGCATCCTGGCCGTGGCGCACAGCGAGCAGGAGAAGGCCGACCACACTCTCGTCGTGCCGCGCAACGAGGTGGAGCTGGACCCGATCCTGATGGGCATTCCGCTGCAGCTGCTCGCCTATCACACGGCACTGGCACTGGGCCGGGACATCGACAAGCCGCGCAACCTGGCCAAGTCCGTCACCGTGGAGTGACCCCCATGGCGTGAGGGGCGGGCGGTGAGTGGGGAGCGAGTTCCCGCGCGGGCCACCATCCGCGCGGGAACCCGCCCCCCGCACCGGCGTCGCCCGAACGCCGGTGGTGGGCTGCCGCGTCCGGGACCGTCACCTCCCGTCCGGCAGCGCGCTGCCCTCTTTATGCCCGGCATCCGGGCGCAATTCACCTGCGGGAGCCCTCGATTGAACGCGGCCGGAAGTCGCCGGTCAGGGAACCACGACGACAGGCCGCTGCGCCCGCCTGGCCAGCCGGCCGGCCACCGATCCGAAGATCCGCCCGGCCAGCCCGTGCGTCGAGCCGACGACGATGGCGTCGGCCTCGTACTCCCGGCCGACGTCCTCCAGTTCGTGGCAGATGTCGCCGCCGCGCTCGACCAGCATCCACGAGACCTCCGCCAGGTGATCGGCGCAGGCCAGTTCCAGACCGAGCACCTCGGTCCGGTGGTCGGGGACGTCGACGAAGACCGGGGGCTCACAGCCGGCCCACACCGTCGTCGGCAGCCGGTTGGCCACATGCACGATGATCAGCGCCGAACCGGTGCGCCGCGCCATGCCGATGGCGTACGCCAGGGCGCGCTCACTGGAGGTGGAGCCGTCGAAGCCCACCACCACACCGTGCTTGAAGGCCGGGTCGCAGGCATGACTGCCACGCTCCGCAGGCTCGGGGACCGACGTCGGGTCGGCTACGTCCTGCTTGCGGTCCGCAGGTTCGGGGATCTCGTGTCCGGCCATGCGATTCTCGGCGAGGTGAGTCCTCTTGCGGAGGGACGGGATGGACAGGGGCGTGAGCGGCGCGGCGGGAGTCGTCCGGGAATGCTCTTTCCCGACCCATACCCACAAGAGTACGGCCGCATGCGCCCGGCGGAGACGGTGTCCCCAGGGCGTTGACCCCGGAGCATGCCTGAGCGAAGCGTCCTCGCGCAACGCCCGGCCCCCGGTGGGGCGCAGAAGAAGGGCAGGACACCGGATCCGGTGACCGTCCGTCCATATGCCGTGACTCTGCGCCCTGTCGGGCGTTGAGCCGGACGTGCCCGGACCACTGCACGTCGCCAGCCCCGCACGCCACGGCCGCCGCAGGCTGCCGGTGACGCTCCCCGCCCCTCGCGAGGGCGGTTGCCACCGCGCCCCGCGCCGCAGCCGGCACGGCGGCGGCGCCCCGGACGCGGCCACGGACGTGGTCCGCTGGGGCGCCTTCTGCTGCGCGCTGGTCCCGGCGGTCCTGCTGATCTGCGGCTACTCCGTCCTGAGCGCCCTGGGCACGGCCGCCGGCCTGGCCGCCGTCACCTTCGCCTGCCGGATGCTGCTGCGCCGGGCGAAACGCGCCCGGCGGCCCGCGCTCTCCGGCCCCGCTCTGCCCCCGGCACCCGCACGGGCCCGGCACGGCAAGGCGTATCCGGGGGCGCATCGAAGCAGCATGGGGCCGCACAGAAGCACACCGGGGCACCGGCGCTCCCCACGCGGCTGAGCCGACCACCCGTCATGCACCCCAAATTTTCAGCCAAATTTGCCACGTTGCACTGCGGTTGACCTGCCGCTCCGTCACCTCCGCCGCGACCTGGGCAGAAACGGCCGGGGCGGGGGTGTGCACCCTGCGGCGACGGGGCAATGAGGGCATGCGGCCTTCCCTGCGGGGGCGCCGGGTGAAACTCTTCGTGATCGAACGGTTCACGCCAAGTTGCCATGTCGATATAGCGTCGAGTGGTGAACTCGCCACACCGGACTCGTCCGACACAGTAGATTCGATCTTGGCCATCGCCGCGGGGGAAAGTGCAGGCATTCAGGACGCGACGATTGAGGGGGCTTAGGTCCGATGAGCCAGGACTCCACGAACGGTCCGGCGCCGACCACCCGCACACTGGCCTCGCGCCGGCGGCGTGAGGTCGTCGCCGTGCTGCTGTTCAGTGGCGGACCGATCTTCGAGAGTTCCATCCCGCTCTCCGTCTTCGGACTCGACAGGCAGGACGCCGGCGTCCCCCGCTACCGGCTGCTGGCGTGCGCCGGCGAGGACGGGCCGCTGCAGACGACCGGCGGCCTGGAGCTGACCGCGCCGTACAGCCTCGACGCCGTCTCCCGGGCCGGCACCGTCGTGGTCCCCGCCTGGCGCTCCATCACCCAGTCCCCGCCCCCGGCGGCCCTGCAGGCCCTGCGCCGGGCCCACGAGGAGGGCGCCCGGATCATCGGGCTGTGCACCGGGGCCTTCGTGCTGGCCGCGGCCGGGCTGCTCAACGGCCGCCCGGCCACCACGCACTGGATGTACGCACCGACCCTCGCCAAGCGCTATCCGTCGGTCCACGTGGACCCCCGCGAACTGTTCGTGGACGACGGCGACGTCCTCACCTCGGCCAGCACCTCGGCCGGCATCGACCTGTGTCTGCACGTGGTGCGCACCGACCACGGCGCGGAGGCGGCCGGCGCGCTGGCCCGCCGCCTGGTGGTGCCGCCCCGGCGCGGGCCGGGTGCCGACAGCGGGCACCCGCGGCATCTGGACCGGTCATTACCCGAGGAGATCGGCGGCGACCCGCTCGCGGAGGTCGTCTCCTGGGCCCTGGAACACCTCCACGAGCAGTTCGACGTGGAGGCCCTCGCCGCGCGCGCCTACATGAGCCGGCGCACCTTCGACCGCCGGTTCCGCTCGCTGACCGGCAGCGCCCCCCTGCAGTGGCTGATCACCCAGCGGGTGCTGCAGGCCCAGCGGCTGCTGGAGACGGCCGACTACTCCGTGGACGAGATCGCCGGACGCTGCGGCTTCCGTTCCCCGGTGGCGCTGCGCGGGCACTTCCGGCGCCAGCTGGGGGCCTCTCCGGCCGCGTACCGGGCCGCCTACCGGGTGCGCCGCCCGGAGGACGCCGGGGCCGCCGCCGCCGACGCCGCGCTCGACGCGGGCGAGGGGCCCTTCGTCGCCGGTGAGCCGCGCGAACAGTTGCCGCCGCCCCGTGCCCGGGCGAACGGCCGGCGCCCCGACGCGCGTCCCGAACCGGGCAAGCCGGACCGGGACGCCGTGGGCAGCCGGCTGCCGGGCCAGCGTGGCCGGGGCGCGGGCCGCCCGACGTAGGGTGAGCGCATGAACGATCGCATGGTGTGGATCGACTGCGAGATGACCGGCCTCTCGCTGTCCGACGACGCGCTCATCGAGGTGGCCGCCCTGGTCACCGACTCGGAGCTGAACGTGCTGGGCGACGGCGTGGACGTGGTGATCCGTCCCCCGGCGGCGGCGCTCGCCTCGATGCCCGACGTGGTGCGCGAGATGCACACCGCCTCGGGGCTGCTCGACGAGCTCGACGCGGGCACGACACTCGCGAACGCCGAGGCGCAGGTGCTCGGCCACCTGCGCGAACACGTGCCGGAACCGGGCCGCGCCCCGCTGTGCGGCAACTCCGTCGGCACGGACCGCGGCTTCCTGGCCCGCGACATGCCGTCCCTGGTGGAGCACCTGCACTACCGGATCGTGGACGTCTCCTCGGTCAAGGAGCTGGCCCGCCGGTGGTATCCGCGCGCCTACTTCAGCAGCCCGGAGAAGGCCGGCAACCACCGCGCACTGGCCGACATCCGCGAGTCCATCGCCGAGCTGCGTTACTACCGCGAGACCGTCTTCGTGCCGCAGCCCGGCCCGGACTCCGAGACGGCGAAGCAGGCCGCCGCCCGGCACGTGGTGTCCCGGACGTAAGAGCCGCAGCCCCGGAACGGGGGAGCGAGCACCCCCGCGGACCCTGTACACTCATTCTCGGCCGGACGGAAGCGCCCGGTCATGGTGGATGTAGCTCAGATGGTAGAGCACCTGGTTGTGGTCCAGGATGTCGCGGGTTCAAGTCCCGTCATTCACCCTGAGTGACGAAGGCCCGGACCGATGCGGTCCGGGCCTTCTCGCTGTGCGCTTCGTGCCCCTGCTCAGAGCCACACGTCGGGTCCGCCGCCCCGCCACTCGACGAGGTCCGGGTCGTCCAGCCGGGCGTCCTCGGGATCCAGTCCCGCGCGCCGCATGAACTCCCTCAGGTCGACGGTGCTGTGGGCGATGCCGAGGATCTCCCCGTCCGCCCGTACCCGCCGGCCGCCGCTGGGCGACGGCGGGTAGACCACGATGCGGGCGTGCATGGCACCAGGCTGCGCGGTTCCCGGCGTCCCCGCATCCGCAGTGCGGCGGACGGGGGACGCCGGGCACGCCGGACGCCGGATCACACCAGGTCGACGCCGTGGTCCGCCAGGTACGAGACGGGGTTGATGTCGGAGCCGTACCGACGGTGCGCGCGGACCTCGAAGTGCAGGTGCGGACCGGTGACGTTGCCCGTGGCACCGGACTCGCCGACCAGGTCGCCGGCGTTCACCCGCTCCCCCACGTGCACGTCGATCTCGGACAGGTGCGCGAAGAGCGTGTACTTCCCGTCCGTCATGTGGATCGTCACGGCGTACCCGTAGGAGCCCGAGTAGCCGGCGAAGACGACCTTCCCGCTGCCGACGGAGTGCACCGGTGTGCCCACCGGAACGGCCAGGTCGATGCCGGTGTGGTGGCCGGCCGCCCAGTCGCCTTTGACGCCGTACCCGCAGGAGACCCAGGCGCCGCTCACCGGACGGGACCAGCCGCCCGCCGGGGAGTACGGGTGCCGTGCGGTCAGCGCCGGAGCCGTCGTACCGCGGTCCTGGGCCGTCGCGGCCGCCGGACCGGCCAGGCCCAGCGCCGCACCGAGCAGCAGAGCGGTCGTCAGTCCGCCGCGGGCGACACGGCGGACGGGCTGTATGGGAGGACGAGTCTGTGCGTTCATACCAGCGAGCAAACGGCGCTTCACGGCCGCCCGCATCCGGGAGGTGTCCGACCGAGTGACGACGCGGTCACACGGAGAGAGGAACTCCAGCGTGATCATGCAGAGTTGACGGCAGCATCCGGCAACGTTTCACCGTGCGTGGTGTGAAGGCGTCTGACCTGGTCATCTCCCCCTGACCGCACGCCCTGTGACGTCAGTCGAAGGCCCCGGCCGGCGGGGCGGGCGACGGGCACGCGGTGGCGTCGGTGACCGGCGGCGCCCCGGCGGCGAAGTCGGTGAGCGCGCGACCGTGTTCCACCCGCCCCGGATGCGGATCCCCGGCGGTGCGGCGGGTGAGTTCCGCGACGGGCAGCGGGCCGTCCGACGCGAGCAGGACCGCGTTGCCGAACCTGCGGCCGCGCAGCACCGCCGGATCGGCCGTCAGGCACACCGATGCGAAGACCCTCCCGGCCGTCGCCACCTGTGACTTCAGGTACCCGAGTGCCTGCGCACCCGCGCCCGTTGCCGCCCCGTCCGTGTGGTTGGCGGCGAACCAGCCGCCGGGACACAGCGTGCGCCGCACCTCGGTGAGGAACTCGGCACTCGTCAGATGCGGCGGGGTGCGCGCGCCGGCGAACACGTCGGCGATCACCAGGTCCGCCCAGCCGTCCGGCACCTTGGCCAGCCCCGCGCGTGCGTCGGCGTTGCGCACCCGGATCCGCCATCCGCTCTGCAACGGCAGTTCGCGGCGGACGAACCCCGTCAGCGGCGCGTCGATCTCCATGATCTGCTGCACGGACCGCGGCCGGGACGCCGCGACGTAGCGGGCAAGGGTGAACGCGCCGCCTCCGAGGTGCAGCGCGTGCACCGGGCGCCCGGCGGGGGCGACCAGGTCGGCGACGTGGCCCAGGCGGCGCTGGTAGGCGAAGTCGAGGTACGCCGGGTCGTCGAGGTCGACGTGCGACTGCGGTGCGCCGTCGAGCGTCAGCGTCCAGGCACGCGCACGGTCCGGGTCCGGACACAGCTCGGCGAGACCGCCGTCGACCTGTTCGCGGACCGTCTCCCGCGCCCGCCGCGACCGGCGGCCGGCCGTGCCGGCACGCTGCTTCTTCGCCATGCACCCCAGTATCGGTGGTGCGGCGCCGGGTCAGCGGCAGCGGTCGACCGCCTCGATGGTGCGGGCCGCCTGCCCCAGCGCGGCCCGCAGGCGCGCCGGTTCGGTGGTGGGCACGCACGTCGCACCGGGCGGCAGCAGCCAGCCCGCGCCGGTGACCGGGGGTTCGGACAGCGGGACGGTCTCGCGCCGGCAGGTCTGC
>DASSBO010000361.1:0-2657 GCA_035698655.1 Streptomyces sp. | reverse complement strand
GGGCAAGTCGACGCCCGACCTGCTGCGCATCCGCGCCGGGCAGACGGCCGAGGCCGCCCCGGACGCCGTGCTGCTGCCCGGCGGCCACGACGAGGTGCTGGCCGTGCTGCGCGCCTGCGCCGAACACGGCGTGCCGGCCGTGCCGTTCGGCGGCGGCACCTCGGTCGTCGGCGGGCTGGACCCGCACACCGAGGGCCCGTTCGTCGCACTGGACCTGCGGCGGCTGGACGCGATGACCGCTCTCGACCCGGTCTCGCGCACCGCCACCCTGCAGCCCGGGCTGCGCGGCCCGCAGGCCGAAGCGCTGCTGAACGCCGAGGGGTTCACGCTCGGCCACTTCCCGCAGTCCTTCGAGTGGGCGAGCATCGGCGGCTTCGCCGCTGCGCGGTCCAGCGGCCAGGCCTCGGCCGGCTACGGCCGGTTCGACGAGATGGTCCTCGCGCTCACGGTCGCCACCCCGGAGGGCGACTGGGAGCTGGGCCGCGCCCCGCGCTCGGCCGCCGGCCCCGACCTGCGGCAGCTCGTCCTCGGCTCCGAGGGCGCGTTCGGCGTGGTCACCTCCGTGACCGTGCGCATCCACCCGCTGCCCGCCGAACGGGCCTACGAGGGCTGGTCGTTCACCTCCTTCGAGGCGGGCGTCGCGGCGCTGCGCCGCCTCGCGCAGGACGGGCCGCTGCCGACCGTGCTGCGGCTGTCCGACGAGACGGAGACGATGATCGGCCTGGCCGACCCGGAGGCGATCGGCGACTCCACCGCGTCGGCCGGCTGCCTGGCGGTTCTCGGTTTCGAGGGCACCGCCGAGGACGTCACCGACCGCCGGCGGTGCGCCGCGGCGGTCCTGGGCGCGTGCGGCGGTGAACCACTGGGCGAGGAGCCGGGCGAGAAGTGGGCGGCGGGCCGCTACCACGGCCCCTACCTGCGCGACGCCCTGCTCGACGTCGGCGCGTTCGCCGAAACGCTGGAGACGGCCGGGTTCTGGTCGGCGCTCCCGGAGTTGTACGCGGCAGTGCGGCAGGCGCTCACCGACACGCTGGCCGGCGCGGGCACCCCGCCGCTGGTGATGTGCCACCTCTCGCACGTCTACCCGACGGGCGCCTCGCTGTACTTCACGGTCGTCTCCGCGCAGGGCGAGGACCCGGTCGCGCACTGGACGCCCGCCAAGCACGCCGCGAACGACGCGATCCTCGCCGCCGGCGGGACGATCACCCACCACCACGGGGTGGGCACCGACCACCGCGACTGGTATGCACGGGAGATCGGCCCGCTCGGCGTCTCGGTGCTGCACGCCGTCAAGTCCGCGGTCGACCCCGCCGGGATCCTCAACCCGGGCGTCCTGCTGCCGTCTCGATGAAGGAGTCTGCCCTGATGCGACAGTTCACCGCGGTCGTCAACCCGTCGGCGGGCGGCGGCGCAGGCGCGGCGGCGGCCCTGCTGCCGCTGACCCGCCTGCTGCGGGAGGGCGGCGCGGAGGTCGAAGTGGCCTACAGCAACGGCCTGGACCACGCCCGCGTACTGGCCCGGCAGGCCGGCCAGGACGGGCGGGTCGTGCTCGCCGTGGGCGGGGACGGCATGGCGGGCTGCGTCGGCGGCGCGCTGGCCGGCAGCGACACCGTCCTCGGCCTGGTTCCGGCCGGCCGCGGCAACGACTTCGCGCGTGCTCTCGCGCTGCCCACCGACCCGGAGCCGCTGGCCGAACTCCTGCTGCACGCCGAGCCGCAGCGCGCCGACGCGATCGAGGTCGACTCCGCGCACCACCAGCGTGTCGCCGTGCTCGGCAGCGTCTACGCGGGCGTCGACGCGCTCGCCAACCGGCATGCGAACCGGTCCCGCTTCCTGCGTGGCGCCGCCTCCTACTACGTGGGCGGCGCCCGTGCGGTGGCGACCTGGCGGCCCGCCGCCTTCCGCGTCACCGTCGACGGCGCCACGTACGAGCGGCGCGGCTACTCCGTCGTGGCGGCCAACTCCGGTTTCTACGGGTTCGGCCGCCATGTGGCGCCCGACGCGCGGGTCGACGACGGCCTGCTGGACGTCGTCATCATCAACCACGCGTCGAAGGCGCTGTTCTTCAAGGTGATGAACGAACTGAAGGACGGTTCGCACGTCAAGCGCCCCCAGACGGAGGTGCTGCGCGGCCGGAAGGTGCGGATCGAGTCCGAGCGGGAGGTGTTCTACGGTGCCGACGGCGAGGTGGACGCCGTCCTCCCGGTGACCGCGCGGGCCCTTCCGGGTGCGTTGCGGGTGCTCGCCCCGCGGTTCCCGCCCTTGGGCTGACCGGGGGGTGGTTGCACACGATCGGATGAGCCACGGCTGACGCCTTCTCATACGCCGTGTCGGCTAACCCTCCGTGCCGGTGTGCTGGTATGACCTGCTGCGACGCCCGACCGCTGGCCAAGGCTGCACGATCTGTCGGGTATCTCCGGATGGTTTGGCTTATCCGGATCTGTCTATCTTCCTACTGTCCGTCACACGACGGGCACCCGTGGTCGTCACGCCGAATCCTGCCGACGACAGCGGGACACGACAGTCGCGAAAGCGCCGCAGGCAGGAGCGGGGGAACCAGGTAAGCCGCCGCATCCGTGACGGATTCGGCTCGGGGCACAGTCGTCCGCACCGCGGACGGCCGGGCAACTCACCCGGCCCGCGCCCGACAGCTCACC
>DASSBO010000360.1:0-3068 GCA_035698655.1 Streptomyces sp. | reverse complement strand
ATGGCGGACGATGTGTCGGGCAGGACGCCCCGGGAGCGGGCGGCACGGCTGATCGAGTGGCAGGCTGACGCGTGCGGCCGTCTGGGGTCCAGGCTGTACGAGTTGCTGCTGCACCGGGTGGACCAAGCCCGCATCGACAAGATCATCAGCGAGCACGACCCGTTCGGCATGAAGACGCCCTGAGTCGGTGCGGGCCGCTATGGGCTGATCAGACCGCCGTGGTGAAGGCCGACTCGGCGTGGGCGTCGAAGACGACGAAGCGGATCTCGTCGAAGGCCTCCGGCGTGGCGTCCGTCTCCGCGCGGACGGTCTGCGCGGCGATGCGGGCGCCGTCGTCGAGCGGCCAGCCGTAGATGCCGGTGGAGATCGCCGGGAAGGCGACGGTGCGGGCGCCGAGTTCGCGGGCGACGCGCAGCGACTCCCGGTAGCAGGAGGCCAGCTGGTCCGAGCGGTCCTCGGACTTCGCCCATACGGGGCCGACGGTGTGGATCACCCAGCGGGCGGGCAGCCGACCGGCGGTCGTCGGCACGGCCTGTCCGGTGGGCAGCCCCTTGCCGAAGCGCGAGGCGCGCAGGTCCCGGCACTCGGCGAGGATGTCCGGGCCGCCCTTGCGGTGGATCGCGCCGTCCACTCCCCCGCCGCCCAGCAGCGAGGAGTTGGCCGCGTTGACGACGGCGTCGACGTGCTGTGCGGTGATGTCGCCCCGCACCACTGTGAGCTGTGTCATGCGGGCATGCTGCCATGTCGCCAGGGCGGTAGCGTGCTCGATCATGGCGGACCATGTGTCGGACAGGACGCCGCGCGAGCGGGCGGCGCAGCTGATCGAGTGGCAGGCCGATGCGTGCGGCCGCCTGGCATCCAGGCTGTACGAGCTGCTGCTGCACCGGGTCGCCGACGACGTGCGGGCGGGCGGGGTGTGCGCGCGGGCAATCGCCGGATACGAGGAGGCGCCGGGTCCGGACGCGATCGCGCTGCGGCTGGCGGGCGGGGTGCACGCGCTGGCACTGACCGGACGGGCGCCGCGGCTGGCCGCGCACTACCCCAGCGCGGGCGGCGTCTTCCGCGAGGAGCGTGCGGGCGAACTGTGGCTCGCCTTCCAGGCCGCGGTCGAGTCCGAGACGGCCTGGGTGCGGGACTGGATGACCCGGCCCCCGCAGACCAACGAGGTGGGCCGGGCCGCGCTGTTGCTGCCCGGGCTGCTGAACGCCGTCGCACGACACCCGCTGCCGGTGCGGCTGTTCGAACTGGGGGCGAGCGCCGGGCTCAATCTGCGGGCCGACGCCTACCGGGTGACGGGGCCGGGCTTCACGATCGGCCCGGCCGGCTCCCCGGTCCGGCTCGAGGACGCATGGCGGGAGCCGGTCCCCGGCTGGCTCCGGTCGGCCGCACAGGCGCACCCGGTGCCGGCGGTGCAGCAGCGGCGTGGCTGCGACATCTCCCCCGTCGACCCGCTGACCGAACAGGGAGCGCTGGCGCTGCGTGCCTACGTGTGGCCGGATCAGGAGGCGCGGGCCGCGCGGCTGGAGGGCGCGTTGCGGGTCGCCCGGGAGGTGCCGGCCGAGGTGGAGCGGGCCGGCGTGGACACGTTCCTGTCCGGTGTGGAGCTGCGGCCCGGGACGCTCACGGTGGTGTGGCACTCCGTCATGCGGCAGTACGTGCCTGCCGCCCAGTGGTCGCGGGCCGAGGCGGAGCTGACCCGGCTGGCGGCCGCAAGCAGCGCAGGCGCGCCGTTCGCCCACGTGGCGTTCGAACCGCGACGGGTGGGCGACACCCACCGGTTCCGCCTCTCGGTGCGGGTCGGCGACGGGCCCGAGGAGATCCTGGCGGGCGCGCCCGGACACGGCGTGCCGGCGTACGGCCTGCGCTGACAGCCGGTGCGTCAGCTCCTGGCTGCCCGGGCGATCTCCGCCACCCCGGCCAGCAGCCGGTCGACGTCGTCCTGGATCGTGTACGGCGCCAGCCCGGCGCGGACGGCTCCGGCGTCGCCCAGTCCGAGGTGCCGGGAGGCCTCCAAGGCGTAGAAGCTGCTCGCCGGCGCGTTCACGCCGAGCCGCGCCAGGCGCTCGTACACCTCGCTGCCCGCGAGGCCGTCCACCGAGAACAGTGCGGTGGGCGTCCGCTCCTTGGGTGCCCCGTGCAGCCGCACGGCGGAGATGTCGGCCAGGCCCTCGAGCAGCCGGTCGAACAGCTGCTGCTCGTGCGCCTCGACCGCGCGCATCGACTCCCGCAGCCGGTCGCGGCGGCCGGGCGCGGTGGAGGCGAGGTCCGCCAGGTAGTCGACGGCGGCCGTGGTGCCGGCGAGCAGTTCGTATGGCAGGGTGCCCAGCTCGAACCTCTCGGGCACGGCGTCGCTGGACGGCAGCAGCTTGTCCGGATGCAGGCTCGCCAGCCGTTCCGGCGCGGCGGCGAGCACCCCGTGGTGCGGGCCGAGGAACTTGTAGGGCGAGCACACGTAGAAGTCGGCGCCCAGTGCCGCGACGTCGACCGGTGCGTGCGGCGTGAGGTGGACGCCGTCGACGTAGAGCAGCGCCCCGGCCCGGTGCACGGCCTCCGCGATCGCCGGGATGTCGGGCCGGGTGCCGAGCAGGTTCGAGGCGCCGGTCACCGCGACGAGCCGGGTCCGCCCGTTCAGCTGCTCGCGGATGTGGTCGGGGGTCAGCTCGCCCGTCTCCGGGTCGAAGTCGGCCCACTTCACCCGCACGCCCGCGGCTTCGGCGGCCTGCACCCAGGGCCGGATGTTGGAGTCGTGGTCGAGCCGCGTCACGACCACCTCGTCGCCAGGGCGCCACGTCCTCGCCAGAGCCCGCGACAGGTCGTAGGTCAGGGCCGTCGCGCTGCGGCCGAAGACGATTCCCTCTGGGTCGCTGGCGAGCAGGTCGCCGAGAGCGGCCCGGCAGTCGGTGACGATCTGTTCCGCCCGCCGCTCAGCTGGGGTCACCGTGCCCCGGTTGGCCACCGCCGACACCATCGTGTCGTGGACCGCCCTCGCCACCGGATCAGGCGTCTGGCTGCCGCCTGGACCATCGAAGTGGGCGGCGCCCTCGAGCAGGGCCGGGAAGTGCGATCGG
>DASSBO010000359.1:0-2370 GCA_035698655.1 Streptomyces sp. | reverse complement strand
TTGCCCGCCGGCAGCGTGGTGACCCCTGCCGTCACCAGGAGCCACAGGAGCCCGTAGGCGAGCCAGAAGGAGCCCCACATGCCGTGCATGGCGGTGGCGAGTGCGTCGCGTGCGCGGAAGCTCCACATGCCGGCCAGGAGCTGCGCGAGCCCGCCGAAGATCGCGGCGAACGGGAACAGGTACTCGGGCGAGCCGGCGTCCCCGTACCAGCCCGCCAGATTCGCGGCCACCATCATCGTGGCGGCCGAGAAGGCGTAGAGGCCCAGGATGGAGGGCGCGGCGATCGGCTGCAGCACCACGCGGGTCTGCCGCCGCCAGTCGTCGAGCCCCAACCCGTCCAGAGCGGTGTGGGTGGTCATGACCCCTCCCTCGTGGATGGTGGGTCGGCGGTACCCGCCCGCGGTGCCGGCGACCGTCTCCGGTTGCGCCGTCACCGGCGCAGCCGTCAGGGGTCCGAGGGCTGCAGCCGGTAGCCGATGCCGCTCTCGGTCACGAGGTGCCGGGGCGACGCCGGCTCGTCCTCCAGGCGCTTGCGCAGGTTGGCCATGTGGACGCGCAGAAGGTGGGTGTCGTCCTCGTACGCGGGGCCCCAGACGTGGCGCAGCAGCGCGGCGTGGGTGATCACGCGCCCCGGGTCGCGGGCGAGGCGCGCCAGCAGGTCGTACTCCCGCGCCGTGAGGTGCACGCGGGTGCCGTCCCGCAGCACGACGCGGCGCTCGAGGTCGATCGCGACGTCGCCCATCCGGACGACCCGCTCCGCCGACGCGGGCACGTCGGACCGCCGGATCACGGCGCGCAGGCGCGCGAGCAGCTCGGCCGCCGAGAACGGCTTGGTGACGTAGTCGTCGGCCCCGGCGTCGAGCGCGTCGATCTTGGCGTCGTCGTCGTCCGACGCCGACACCACGACGATGGGGGCGTCGCTCCAGTCGCGGATCCGCCGGCACACCTCGACGCCGTCGCCGTCGGGCAGCCGCAGATCCAGCAGGATCGCCGCGGGCGGCCGCAGCGCGGCCGCCTGCACCGCCTCCTCGGCGGTGGCGGCGGAGGTGACCGCGAACCCGGCGCCCGACAGCATGCTGGTGAGGGCGCGGACGATGTGCGGCTCGTCGTCGACCACGAGCACCGTCCGGCCGCGCCGGCCCCGCCGGGCGGCGTCGTCCCCGGTCACCACGGCTCCGACACCAGCCGGTAGCCGACGCCCGTCTCGGTGGTGAGGTGGCGCGGCTGGGCGGGGTCTTCCTCGAGCTTGCGCCGCAGCGCGGCGACGTGGAAGCGCAGGCTCGCGACGCTGCCCTCGCCGGCCCCCCACGCCGACGCCAGCAGCGCGCGGTGCGTCTGAACGCGCCCCGGCTCGCGCGCGAGCACCGCGAGCACGTCGAACTCCCGCGGCGTCAGGGCGACGGGCCGGCCGCGGCGGAGCACCGTCCTGCGCGCCAGGTCGACCTCCACGTCCCCGAAGGCGCGCACGCCCTCCTTGGAGTCGGGGGCGACGGCCGCCCGCCGCAGCGACGCGCGGACGCGCGCGAGCAGCTCCCCCACGGAGAAGGGCTTGGTCACGTAGTCGTCGGCCCCCGCGTCGAGGGCCCGCACCGTGTCCTCCTCCCCGTCGATGGCGGACACGACGATCACGGGCGTGCGCGTCCAGCCGCGCATGCGCCGGCACACCTCGAGCCCGTCGCCGTCGGGGAGCACGAGGTCCAGCAGCACGACGTCCGGGGCGGTCGCGGTGATCGCCTCGATGGCCTCCGCCGCCGTCCCGGCGACCCCCGCCGCGTACCCGGCGGCGCGGACGCTGCTGGCCAGGGCGCGGGCCACCGCGTCGTCGTCCTCGACGATCAGCACCGTCGCGGTCGTGGCGGTCACGGGGGCGTCCCGTCGGCCACGGGCAGCCGCAGGGCGAACACCGCGCCCGGACCCTCGTCCAGCAGCACCAGCTCGGCGCCCTGCGCCTCGGCCAGGCGACGCGACAGCGCCAGGCCGATGCCGACGCCGTGCCCGTTCCCCGCGAAGGCCTCGAACACCGTCGGCCGCAGCGTCGCGGGCACCCCGGGGCCGGCGTCGGCGACGAGCACCTCCACGCGGTCGCCGTCGCGGCGCGCCGTGACGTGCACGGGCGGGCTGCCGTGCCGGGTCGCGTTCTGCAGCAGGTTCACCAGCACGCGCTCCGACAGCACGGGGTCGGCCCGCACGAGCGGCCCTTCGGCGTCCAGGTCGACCCGGATGTCGGCGGGCGAGCGGAACCGGGTGACGGCCGACCGGGCGCCGGCGACGAGCTCGGCGACGGAGCACTCGTCCATGCGGGGCCGCAGCACGCCGCCCTCGATCCGCGAGAGGTCGAGCAGGTTGGTGACCAGGCGCTCGAGGCGGCCC
>DASSBO010000358.1:0-11878 GCA_035698655.1 Streptomyces sp. | reverse complement strand
AGGCTGATGCCGCCGTACTTGCCCCGCTCGGTGAAGACGGGAATCCCGGCGTCGACCAGCGCCCGCACATCGCGCAGCACGGTCCGCGTCGACACCCCCAGCTCCTCGGCCAGCGCCTCGGCGGTGGTCCGGGGCCGCGCCTGGAGGGCCGCGAGAAGCTCGATCAACCGCTGCGGCCGACTCATGCGACAGCTCCCTCACCGGAACACGACAGGTTCTGTCATGTTCTCAGGCGAGGCTGGCACCAGCGGCCGAACGGCCCGCCCGGAAGGAGCCCACACCCCATGCCCGCACCCAACCTCTTCCTCGTCTACGTCACCGACGTCGAGCGCGCGACCGCCTTCTACTCCGACCTGTTCGACATCAAGCCGGTGGTGACGACACCGCGTTACGTCCCCTTCGAGGTCGCCCCCGGGGTCCTCTTCGCCCTGTGGAGCGGCCGCGCGGACGCGGTCACGCCCCGCACCCCGCGCACCTCGGAGGTCGGCCTCATGGTCCCGGGCCCGGCGTCGGCCGTCGACGCGCTCCACACCGAATGGGTCGCCAAGGGCGTCACCGTGGTCGAGGAGCCCCACGACGAGCCCTTCGGCCGCACCTTCACGATCACGGACCCGGACGGCAACCTGATCCGGGTCTCGCCGGTCGACTAGGCGCCGTCACGGATCGGGTGGGTGAGGTTGATCGGGTTGCCGTCGGGGTCGCTGACGTGGGCGACGCGCTGTCCCCACGGCATGTCCTTGGGGCCGCCGCTGACCGAGCCGCCCAGCGTCTCCACCCGGCCGAGCGTCTCGTCGACGTCGTCGACACCGATGCTGAGCAGGATCCGCGGCGCCGTCCCGGTGCCCGGGTCCTTCTTGGCCACCAGCCCGAGGTCGGTGTCGCCGATGCGCAAGCCGAGGTAGAAGACCGGACCTTCCTCCGGCACCCGGAAGATCTCCTCAGCGCCGAACAATTTCGTATAGAAGCCGAGCAGAACGTCGTGGTCGGCAGTCAAGATCACTGGCTGGATGGTGGACATGGCACTCCTGTCGAGAACGGTCGTGTTGCTTGATCGACCGCTCGAGGGCGGTGAACTCATCGGAGATCCCGGCCTGACGTTCGGCTCAGAGAATGTCCTGGCGGGCAGCCGCCTTATCGAAGAACGCCCCCTTCGGCGCTTCCACCTTGGCCGGCGGTCACCGCTGCGCCTGGGGCAGGGTGCCCGGGGAGAAGAGAAATGTGATCTTCTCGATGACCGGCTTGCGTTGCGTGTTGTGGAAGGCCGAGACGCGCCACCGGCCATCTGCCTCGCGCACCATCGTGTACGTCTGGATCTTGCTGAGCCTGGTCGGCCGCTTCCTCTTGTAGGTGTCGCCTCGACCGACGACGACGGCCACTTCGGGTGTGGGGAAGCGGATGTCGAGGATCTTGTCCGCCAGTTTCGTGCCCTTGAGGAAGCTCGCAAACAGTGCGCGATGGCCCTCCACGATGTCGCGCCGTCCCCGGTAGGCGGTCCCGACGAAAGTGACATAACTGGCGTCCTCGGTGAAAAGTGCACCGTACGCATCTGCGTCATTGCGGCCCCAGGCGGCGACCAGGCTGTCCAGCACCGCCTCCACCGCGGTGATCTCCTGGTGGCGACCGGACATGGCGGATCCACTCCCTCGCTCGGTACGATCAAACAGACACTGCGCAGAGACAATATCTGCACACGCGCAGATATAAACGTAGGAGGTGAGGTCGCCGATGGCAACTGCAGAAGACCCGGGCGATGAGCATGTGATCTTCCGCGAGTACCTGGACGCCGTGGGTCTGCAGAGCCTCGCCAGTGCGGAAGCAGCCGGTCTCCATGCCTCGGAGTGGTACGCGCTGAGCCTCATCGCCTTCCATGAAGGCCTCCCGTCAGGAGAGCTCGCCGCCCTCGCCGGGCTCACCACCGGTGCCACCACCCGCCTGATCGACCGCCTCGAAAGGGCGGGCTTCGCCCGCCGGGCAGCCGATCCCAAGGATCGCAGGCGCGTGATCGTCGAACCGGTCCCCGACGCCCTGGACCATGTCGAGGACATCGTCGGCCCCGCCCGCCGACACCTGGCCGAAGTCCTTGCTCAATACACCCCGGAGCAGCGCGCAGTCCTCTTCGACTACTTCGCCCGCGCTGCGCCCGCTTTCCGCGCAGCCACCGAAGAGATCCGGGCGAGCACCGCGGGCGGCCGACGACGGCGGCGCCGGAAGCAGGCCCCGCCCGACGGATGAGTCGGTGAGCTTCAGGCCGGTCGCATCAGTCCGCCGGTGCGGTCGGTGCAGTGATGTGGGCCCAGACGGTTTTGCCGCTGGGTGGGAAGTCGTCGGTGCCCCAGCGGTCGGCGTAAGCGGTGACCAGGAGGAGGCCGCGGCCTGATTCGGCGTCCGGGGAGGCGTTTGGGCGGCGGCCTGGGCGGCGGTCGCCGCGTGCGTCGGTGACCTCGATGCGGAGGAGGTCCGCGGCGGCGTCGTGCGTCAGGCCGAGGCGGAAGTCCCGGCCGTGCACGCGGCTGTGAAAGACGGCGTTGGCCGCGAGTTCGGCCACCACGTGTTCGGCACGCTCGATGACGTCCTCCGGCAGCTCCCAGGTGCGGAGCTGGTCGGCTGCGAGCAGTCTGGCGAGGCGGGCGCCGCGGCGGGTCGAGGACAGCAACTGCGTGAAGGTCCGGCCGAGGGTGGAGGCCGTGGCTGATTGCGCACGTATTACCCCTGGAGCTGCACTGGGGCGCGGCGCACGCCGGCCCTCGGATCCGGGTTGGCCAATCTCAACTGCGGACCATACACAGGACATTCGCATGAGCGGGAGCTTGATCGTGATTCACTACCCAGGCGCAATGGGACGTGACAGTCAGTCAATGGAAGGATTGAACGGTGTCTATACGCCGCACCCGTAGGGTAGCTACGACCGCCCTGATCGCGATGGCGCTGATCCCCGCCACCCTCACCACCGCCTCAGCGGCTCCGGCCCCCACCTCCGAGATGCCGGCGGTGACGGTCGGGACCCAGACCACCAACCCGCAGCAGGTCCGTGACTTCTGGACTCCCAAGCGGATCAGCCGGGCCATGGCCAATGAGAAGACGGACCAGGCCGATATCGCCCGCGCAGCCGCCGCTGCTGTAGCCGCAGCCAAGGCGGCGGGCAAGACCGACACCAAGGCCAGCAGCGAGCACCTCACCGCGCAGGCGGAACAGGTCAGACCCGGCAGCAAGACTGGCACGACCGCACTGGCGGCAGACTCCGGCGTCCCTGAGATGCCCTACGCCCAGCCAGTGCCCTTCCCCGAGTCACAGCCAGCTGTCGTTGTCGGGAAGATCCTGTTCTACGACCATGAGGGAGAGGAACACGGCTGCAGCGGCGCTTCCATCGTCGCCGATGGCAACAACACCGTGTGGACCGCCGGGCACTGCGTACACCCCGGAGACGGCAGCGGAGCCGAAGGATTCTACGACCTCATCGTGTTCATCCCGGGCTACAAGAAGAACGATCAGGCCGTTGACGGGTATGACGCCCCCTGGGGTGAGTGGGTCGCCAAGATGAAGGTTGCGCCCACTGCGTGGACGGCAGACAAGGACTTCATCTGGGGTGACATGGCGGCCTTCACTGTTACCCCGCCCAAGGGTTACACCAACCTGACGAGTACTGTCGGGGCGCTGGGCTACAAGTTCGGATCCGGCCCCGACTGGTCCGACATCATCGACTCCGGGTTCCCCGGTGACGGCTACCAGCGCAACGATATGGACGGCTTCACGCAGTTCTACTGCACTGGCAATGTCGAAGACGCTGGCCCCTTCGACCCCTTCGATGACCGCCTCAAGATGGACTGCGACATGGGACACGGCGCATCCGGAGGCCCCATGACTACCCCCGAGGGGCAGATCGTCGGCGCAAACTCCCACGGAGAGGCCGACGACGCAGGCAACATCACTGAGCCTGTCCTCTACAGCTCCGCTCACGGCGACAACGCGGTAGCGGTCATCAACAAGATCAACGAACTCAACTAGCACCACGCGCCAGAGGGGCTCCAGTTCAGTCAGAATGGAGCCCCTCTGCAATCAATCGTCCACCGGCCCGTTGAAGCCCGGGTCGATATCCTTGGGCGGCCCGTCATTCGTGAGCTTCTGATGGATATAGCGGCCTCTGATCTCCCCGGTCGTCAGTATTTCCCACCCGTCCGGAAGAGTCTTGCCCGCACGCTTGAGCTCCGCCGCCCACGCCTTGACCAGCCCTTCCCGCGTCTGTGGCATCAACCCACCGGCTGGAGTCTGTGCGCCAACCGTCACCGGAGGAAGGCGGTTCTCCTGCCCGGCAGCCACCACAAACACCACCGACCCCGCCACTGCGAGCCCTGCTCCTACACCTACGACCCACGTCCGCCGACGTACCACTTTGTTCCCCTCACCTAAGCTGCATCCACCGTACTTTGCCATGTCTCCCCACGGGCCTGTCGACAGTGAGGAGGGCGACAGGCCCGCTGCAGCACGCGACCTCCCCGGAGCGAGGTAGAACCCGTACACCATGCACGGTTCGCGGCCGCTCCGTCAGGCGTCGCCTTCCCCGTCGACGGGGAAGGCGTCCCGCAGTTCTTCGCGGAGGGAGCGCTGGAACGCCGTCATCAGGGCCTGCACGACCATCGGCTGCATGTGGGCCGACAGGGAGCGGATGCGGCGGACCTCCGCCGGGTCCGCCTCGCGTTCGCGGTAGGGGGCCCACACCTCGTCCTTGAACAAGTCGCTCAGCTCGCGGGCCGCCGTCCGGGCGTGTTCCAGCAGCACCTCGCGGGCCGCCAGGATCGACTTCTGGGAGATCGGCACGTCCAGCAGCCGTACCCCCAGGTGCACCATGCTCGGGTCCACCCGGAACAGGTCCGGGGTTCGTGTCCGCTCCAGCGCGCTCAGCGCCTCCAGCCGGCCCAGGTCCTCGTCCGTCAGTTGCCGGCCGACTCTGGCCTCGAGTTGTTCGCGGGTCGTCTCGTCGACGGTGTCCGGCATCCAGGCGGCGATCATCGCCCGGTGGATGGCCAGGTCGTGGGCGTTCACGTCGTCCGGGAGGCGCTGCACGTACCGTTCGATGGCCGCCAGCGTCATCCCCTGGCCCTGGAGCTCCTCGATCAGCGCGAGCCGGGAGAGGTGGTCGGGCCCGTAGCGGCCGACCCGGCGCGGGCCGATCTGCGGTGGCGGCAGCAGGCCGCGGGTGCTGTAGAAGCGGATCGTGCGCACGGTGACGCCCGCGCGGGCCGCGAGCTGGTCGACGGTCAGCCCGTCGGCGTCGGCTTCCGCGTGCTGGCCCATCGGCTGCGCCCCTTCTCCGGCGTCGGCTGTGCTGCGTTCTGCGAGGTCACCTCGGTGCAACAGTATTGCTGTCTCACCGGCAGCGTGAAACCCGTGCGAGGCATGATGGAAGGGTGGAGGAACAGATCGGGACGACCAGACGACGCGCCGGCCCGGCCCCGGCCCCGGAGCCGCCGCCTCCCGGGGGCATGCTGTGGGACCTGGTCGGCGACGGGCGGCTGCTGCTGGCCTTCCCCAGCGCGCTGGCCCTGCAGGTCGCGCACCCGGCCGTGGGGGCGGGCGTCGACGACCACTCCGTCTTCCGCACCGATCCGTGGGGGAGGGGCGAGCGGTCGCTGGCCAGCCTGCAGCTGTGGGTCTACGGCGGTGACGACGCCGTCGTGGAGGGGCGGCGGCTGCGCCGGCTGCACCGGGACATCAAGGGCACCGACGCCCACGGCGCCCGCTATCACGCGCTGAATCCGGACGCCTACGCCTGGGTGCACGCCACCGGCTTTCCCGTCTACGTGCACGCCCAGCGCATCCTGGGCGCCCGCCCCTACACCCCCGCGCAGGAGCGGCGGCTGTACGCCGAGTGGCTGTGCGTCGGCCGGGTGCTCGGGCTGCGGGAACGGGACATGCCGCCGACCGTGGACGCCTTCTGGCGGTACTGGCGCCGGATGCTGGACGAGCGGCTGGAGGCCACCGCCGTGCTGCGTGAGCTGGTCGCGCTGGATGCGGACATCCCGCCGCTGGACCGGGGGCCGGCCGGGCTGCGGATCCCGCTGCGGGCCGCCTGGCCGGTGCTGCTGCCGGCGTTCCTGCGGCTGCGGCGCTTCCTCACCGTCGGCTTTCTGCCGCCCGACGCCCGCGAGGCGCTCGGCATCCGCTGGACGGCTCGGCAGGAGCGCAGCCTGCGGCGCCTCGGACGTGCCGTGCGGATCGTGGTGCCGCTGCTGCCCGAACGGGCGCGCTACCTGCCCTACGCGCGGCGCGCCCGCGCGGCGCTGCGCGCGCGGGCACACGGCGCCTGACCCGCCTGGCAGCGGCCGGCTCACACCGCGGCGCGGTGTGAGCCGGCACGCGGCAGCGGCCGCGTGCGCAGGGCGCTGCCCGGCGGCGCCGAGAGCGTGGCGTCAGCCGCCGTGCCGCTGGGCCGCCTTGATCTGCTGCCAGTTCGCCGGCTCGGGCACCTGCTGCGGCGCCGCGCTGCGCGCGCCGCTCTTGCCGTCGGTGCCGGCCGACGCCGGGGCGTCGTGGCCGGGCGCCGTCTCAGGCTTGCTCGGCTCGAACAGCCAGGTCTCGAACAGCCCGGCCAGCGACTTCCCGGACACCTTCTCCGCGTACGCCTCGAACTGGTGGACCGTGGCGTCCTCGTAGCGGTACTTCTTCGGCCAGCCCTTCAGGATGCGGAAGAAGTCCTCGTCACCGACCCGGTGCCGCAGTGCCTGGATCGCCATGGCGCCCCGGTCGTAGACGGCCGCGTCGAACTGGTTGGCCGCGCCGGGGTCGCCGGGCGCGACGGTCCAGAAGTCGTCGTCGGCCGGGTGCGAGGCATAGGCGTAGTCCGCCAGTTCCTGGGCCGAGGCCTCGCGCTGCGCCTCGGACCACATCCACTGCGCGTACGTGGCGAAGCCCTCGTTGAGCCAGATGTCGTCCCAGCCGTGCACGGACACGCAGTCGCCGTACCACTGGTGTGCCAGTTCGTGCACGACAACGGAGACGTTGGCGCCGCCCGCGAAGTCCTCCGGGCTGTAGAACGGGCGGGTCTGCGTCTCGATCGCGTAGGAGGTGTCGGTGTTGGGCACGTACCCGCCGACCGCCTTGAACGGGTACTTCCCGAAGACGCTCTGCAGCCACTCGATGGCCTCGCCGCTGCGCTGGACGCTGGCCCGCGCCGAGGCGGCGACCGGGCCCAGGTCCTTGCTGTAGGCGTTGATGACGGGGATGCCGCTGTCCGTCTCACCCTTGCGGATGTCGAATTTGCCGATCGCCAGGGTGGCCAGGTAGGTGGCCTTGGGCTTGGCGGAGTGCCAGTTGAACCGGGTCCAGCCGGCGCGGGAGTGCTTCGAGGCGAGCACGCCGTTGCTGATCGCCTGGGTGCCGTCCGGCACGGCGACGGACACGTCCATGGTCGCCTTGTCCGTCGGGTGGTCGTTGCTGGGGTACCACCACCAGGCGATCTCCGGCTCGTTGGCGGCCACGCCGCCGTCCGGGGTGCGGTGCCAGGAGGTGAAGCCGTTGACCTTCACCTTCGACGGCGTGCCCTTGTACGTCACGACGACGGTCATCTTCTCACCGTCGGCGACCGGCTCGGCCGGTGTGATGACCAGCTCGTGTGCGCCCGAGGTCTCGTGGTGCGCCTTGTGGCCGTTGACCCGGACGGACTGCACCTTGAGCGCGAAGTCCAGGTTGAACCGGGAGAGGTCCTGGGTCGCCGTGGCCAGCAGGGTGGCGGTGCCGCTGAGGTGGTCGTTCTTGGGCTGGTAGCGCAGCCGCAGGTCGTAGTGGGAGACGTCGTAGCCGCCGTTGCCGTAGTCCGGGTAGTAGGGGTCGCCCACTCCCGGCGCGCCCGGCGAGGGCTCCGCGGCCGCTGCCGGGAACGCCAGGAGCAGGGTGGCGGCGAACACGGCCGGAGCGATGATTCTCTGACGCACGAGTCCTCCAACTCGGTCGGGACATCGAATCGCTCAGAGCTGTCTACTCCGGTCGCGCCGTCATGTCCATGGCGCCTCTTTGGGTGTGTCGCGCCCGTGTCGCGCCCGGCGCGCCTGTGCCGCGTGGACGCCGCCGCGCGTCAGCCTGCCGTCGTTCCGGCGCCGCTGCCCGCCGAAGCGCCCTCGCCGCGCGGCACGGACCCGTCGCTGCTCACGCCGAGCGCGACCTTCGTCCAGCCCTGTTCGCGCCGGTCGAAGGAGCGGTAGGCGCTCACCGCGTCCTGCGTGCCCGACCAGTGCGAGATGAGCGGCGAGGGATCCAGGTGGCCGGACGCCGCCATCGCGACCAGCTCCGGCACGTACCGGCGGTGGTTGCAGTTGCCCATCTTCAGCGTCAGGTTCTTCTGCATGGCCGCGCCGATCGGGAAGTGGTCGGCATGCGGCGGGTAGACGCCGACGATGCCGATGCTGGCCGCCTTCGCCGCCATGTCCACACCCCAGCGCAGCGCCAGCGACGGCGCGTCGCCCGGCACCCACGTGCCGCGGTCGTCGGGGTGCTGCTCCGGCGCGATGTGCTCCCGCTCGTGCAGGAACTGCTCCACCTGGTCCACCAGCGCCTTCGCGCCGGGACCGCCCGCCGGCTGCTGGGCCTCGATGCCGACCGCGTCGATGACCCGGTCCGCGCCGATGCCGCCGGTCAGCTCCAGCACCGCCTGCACCGGGTCCTCGGCGTTGAAGTCGACGACTTCGGCGTGCTGCTTGCGCGCCAGCTCCAGCCGGTCCGGGACACCGTCGACGACGATGACCCGCCCGGCGCGCTGCAGCCGGGCCGAGGAGGTCGCCGCCTGGCCGACCGGCCCCGCGCCCAGCACGACCACCGTGTCGCCCTTGCCGACTTCCGCGAGCCGCGCACCGAACCAGGCCGTGGGGAAGATGTCGGAGAGCAGGATGGCCTGCGCGTCGTCCACCGTGTCCGGCAGCGGCACCAGGCCGACGTGCGCGAAGGGCACCCGCACGTACTCGGCCTGCATGCCGTCCAGGCCGCCCGTCGCCTCCGGGCCGCCGAAGAACGTGGTGCCGGCCCGCTTTCCGTTCGGGTTCGCGTTGTCACACTGCGCGTAGTAGCCGGCCCGGCAGTAGCTGCACACGCCGCAGGCGACCGTGGAGGGGATCACCACCCGGTCGCCCTGCCGGAAGTTGCGCACGCCCTTCCCGACGGCCTCCACGACGCCGACCGCCTCGTGCCCGAGGATGCGGCCCTCCGTCATGCCCTGCATCGTGCCGCGCACGAAGTGCAGGTCGGTGCCGCAGATCGCGGACGTGGTGACCCGCACGACCGCGTCGTGGGGTTCCCGGATCGTCGGTTCGGGCACGTCGTCGAGCCGGATGTCGCCGATCCCGTGCCACACGACCGCTTTCATGGTGACTCCTGATGTCGGGGACTGTCGGTGGCCCGCGCCCCGGCGGGCCCCGGAACGGCGCCCGGGTACCCGCCGCCTTCCGCGCGGAACACCTCACAGCTCCTCCGGGTCGACCTCGCCTAGCTCGCCGTCCAGCCGCAGCCAGCGCGTCACGCCGATCTGCCGCAGGAACGGCACGTCGTGCGAGGCCACCACCAGCGCGCCCTCGTAGGAGGCCAGTGCCTGGGCCAGCCGCCGCACCCCGGCGAGATCCAGGCTGTTCGTCGGCTCGTCCAGCATCAGCAACTGCGGGGCGGGCTCCGCCAGCAGCAGCGCCGCCAGCGTCGCCCGGAACCGTTCGCCGCCGGAGAGGGTGCCCACCAGCTGGTCGGCCCGCGCGCCCCGGAAGAGGAAGCGGGCCAGTTGCGCGCGGATCCCGTTGTTCGTGGCACCCGGGGCCAGCCGGGCGACGTTCTCCACGATCGTCAGCTCCTCGTCCAGCACGTCCAGCCGCTGCGGCAGGTACCGCAGCGGCACGTGCGCCTCGGCCTCGCCGGCCACCGGCGTGAGCAGCCCGGCGACGGTGCGCAGCAGCGTCGTCTTGCCCGAGCCGTTGTCGCCGGTCAGCGCGATGCGCTCCGGGCCGTGCACGTCCAGCGTCACGCGGGCGCCGCAGCGCAGCCGAGCCGCGCGCAGGGTCAGCACGCCCCGCCCGGCCGGCAGCGCCGTGGCGGGCAGGTCGACACGGATCTCGTCGTCGTCCCGGACCGCCTCGGCCGCCTCCTCCAGCCGTTGCCCGGCGTCCTGCAGCCGCTGCTCGTGCATGATGCGGTGCTTGCCCGAGGAGACCTGCGCCGACCGTTTGCGCAGCTTCATCACCGCGCGCGGCTCCCGCTTGTTCTCGTACATCTTGTTGGCGTAGCGGGTCCGCTTGGCCAGCTTCTCGTGCGCCTCGGCCAGTTCGCGCTTCTGCCGTTTGACGTCGGCCTCCGCGACGCGCACCATCCGCTCGGCCGCCTCCTGCTCGGTGGCGACGGCCTCCTCGTAGGCGGAGAAGTTGCCGCCGTACCAGCGGATCTCGCCGTCCCGCAACTCCGCGATCTGGTCGACGAGCTCCAGCAGCTCACGGTCGTGGCTGACGACGACGAGCACGCCGCGCCAGGCCGCCACGGCGTCGTACAGGCGGCGGCGCGCGCGGCGGTCCAGGTTGTTCGTCGGCTCGTCCAGCAGCAGCACGTCCGGCCGGGCCAGCAGCAGCGCAGCGAGCCGCAGCAACACGGACTCGCCGCCGGACAGGTCGCCGACGGTGTGGTCCAGGCCGACGTGCGGCAGCCCGAGCTGGTCGAGGGTGGCGCGGGCGCGTTCCTCGACGTCCCAGTCGTCGCCGACGGCCGTGAAGTGCGCCTCGTCGGTCTCGCCGGACTCGATGGCGTGCAGCGCGGCACGGGCACGGGCCACGCCCAGCGCCTCGTCGACCCGCACGCCGGTCTCCAGGGTGAGGTCCTGCGGCAGGTACGCCACCTCGCCCGTGGCGCGGACCGAGCCGGAGCGCGGCGTCAGCTCGCCGGCGACGAGCTTGAGCAGGGTGGATTTGCCGGAGCCGTTCAGCCCGACCAGGCCGGTACGGCCGGGCCCGACGGACCAGTCGAAGCCGTCCAGCACCTGGGTGCCGTCGGGCCATTCGAAGGCGACGTCGTGGCAGCTGAGGTAGGCGGGGGAAGAGGTGGTCACGCGGTCTCCATGCTGTTCGGTGGTGCGGTGCGGGGGTGAACGCATGCAGACACCGGGCCCCGGACGGGGACGGGAGCACAGGGAGAGCGAAGAGCGGAGGGCGCTCGCTTCCGAGGTCACACACGTGCCGGCCCACGGGGCGGGAACCCGGGGCACACGGTGTCTGCGGACCTCAGACGAGCAACGGCCTCTCCAATCGACGGCGACAGGGCCGAGGACGACAGTACGCACCCCGCGGCCGGGGCCGCCACGCATTTTTCCGCCGCCGCGCTCCCGCCCACGCCCACGGTGGGATCAATGCGGCCGGTGATGGGGCCGTACGGGCTAGGTTCGTCGCCTGTCGACGAGCCGCCGAAGCACAGTGGAGAGGTGCCGTGACCCTGCAGACGCCGGCCCCGGCGCCCCCGGACGTGGACCTGGCCGACCCCGGGTTCTGGGAACTGCCCGCCGTCGAACGCGACGCCGCCTTCGCCCGGCTGCGCGCGCTCGAGGCGCCGGTGTTCTGCATCGAAGAGCCCGCCCGCCGGGGCCGGCCGGCGCGCGGCTTCCACGCGCTGGTGCGGCACGCGGACGTGGTGGCCGCCAGCCGGAACCCGCAGGTCTTCCTGAGCGGCCCCGGCGTCACCACGCCCGAGCCCGAACGCTGGGTGCGCGCCGTCTTCGGCGACTCCATGGTCAACATGGACAACCCGCGGCACGCCCAGCTGCGGCGCATCGTCTCCCGGGCGTTCAGCCCGCGCCTGCTTGCCCGCACCGAAAGCGACATCAAAGCCGAGGCCGCGCGAATCGTCGACGACGTCATCGACCGGCAGCCGGCGGACT
>DASSBO010000357.1:0-3845 GCA_035698655.1 Streptomyces sp. | reverse complement strand
GCTCTGCGCCTCGATGGCGAGCAGCAGTCCGCCCCCACCGTTACCGTCGGAGCGCAGGCGCAGCACGCTGTCAACGCGCCGCTCCAACGGGCGCATCTCCGTAGCGTCCGGCGTCAAGACCTCCACCGTCGCCGGCGAAGGCAATGGCACACCGAGGATCCGGAAGACGGGCCCCAGCAGATCGGGACGATCCTGGAAGATCCGGTGCGCCGCTTCGTGTGAAGAAGTGACCATGATCGGGACGTTAGAAGGATCTTGCGATGGACGTGCCGACGTTCGCAGATCTTCGTCCGATCAGGTGATTGTGCAGGTCAGGGTGACGTCCGAGATACCGCCCCGGCCCACCGGCGACGCAGTTGAGGTCGTGGGCGCAGTCAGAGCGACGGGCAGGGGGCTGTTGCTGGGCTCTCGCGCATCGCGCGCCTGGCGGCGCGGCGCGGCCCTGCTCGACGGGCACCTGCGGCTGTGCGAGTCGGGTGATGCAACGGGACTGACGGACGCCGCCGAGCGTGTCCTGGACCTCGTGGGCGGTCCGCTGCGCGAGGGCTACCGCAGGGCCTGGGAAGGGGTCATCGAGTCACTCGCCGGTGACTGAACACGACCTTCCCGTCCTCGGTGGTCAGTCGGTGCGGAGGGTGGCGACCGCCTCCAGGATGGTGTCCGCGATGCGGGCCGGCCGGCGTACCAGGGCGAAGTGGTCGGCGCCCGGGATGTCGACCAGGCCGACGTGCCCGCAGTGCTCCAGTGCACGGCGTTCGGCGGCCGCCAGGCCGACGTCGTCCCGGTCGCCGCGCACGACCCAGGCCGGGACGCCCACGTCGCACAACCGGTTCACGAGCGAATCGTGCCGGCGGAAGTAGGCGAAGTACTCGCGCACGATCCGGCGGCATGCGGCGGGGCGACTGGTGGCCATGTCCGCCGCCAGGGCATCTGCCCGGGCAGGCGGCAAGATGCGGCGTAGACCCAGGGGCAGCACTTTCATCACGGCCGTCCATACCAGGCCTCCCAGGACCGGGACGCGGGCGACGGCGTCCACGAGCGCCAGGCCGGTGGACTCGTCCTTGCGGGAGAACGCCGGCGACAGCAGCACCACCGGACCGGTGAAGATGCCGGCGGCCGCCATCTCCAGGGCGATGTTCGCACCGAGGCTGTGGCCGACGACGACGTCGCAACGGCGGTCGGCGGCCAGCCGGCCGAAGAGGCGGGCGTAGTTCTCCAGCGACACGTCGGCGGGCGCGCGGGTCCGGCCGAAGCCCGGGATGGTGGCGGCCACGGTGCGTACACCGGCCTCCGGCAGCCTCGGCTCGGCCATCACGTCGGCGAAGAACTCCGTGGTGCACATGGCGCCGGGGATCAGCAACGCCCGGCGCCCGGCGTCCGCCGGCCCCGACGTGCGCACGTCCCAGTCATCGTCCATGCGCAGAGTCTGGCCCGGCCCGTGCCCGCGCACGGGCACCGTGCTCCACCCGTGGCATGTCCCGTCACGCACCAAGGGGGCGGCGGCGTGGAGGTCGGGTGAAGGCGGTAACCTTCGTCACTCGCACCACCCCCAATCATTTCATCACGCAGCAGGAGTGCGACAATTGAGCATTTTTCAGAACAGACGCCGTAGCGGCATAGCCCTCGGCGCGGCGGGCCTGGCGATGGCGGGTTCGGGCATGATGGCCTCGCCGGCCTCCGCGCACACGCCTCGTTGGTCCGTGGACTGTGACTCGGTCTCGGTGAACCTCGCGATGTACAGCGCCCAGGGCGGCAACACCGTCACTCTCAGCGCGGGCGACGAGACGCTCAAGACCGCCACCTTCGGCGACCACTGGAGCGTCGAGGACCTGGCGCTCCCGGCGCACACCCAGCCTCTGGACGTGCACCTCGTCGTCAAGGCCGTCGACGGCGACCAGTTCAACGTCGACGAGACCAAGACCTCGCCGGTGTGTGAGGGCCAGGAGCAGCCGACGCCGACCCCCTCGGTCACTCCGTCCGAGAAGCCGACGCCGAGTGCGTCCGCCGTGCCGTCGCCGTCGCAGAGCAGCAGCGCGCCGGCCGCCAAGCCCGTCGACCACGAGAGCCCGGCTCCCTCGAAGGACCTGGCGGAGACCGGTGCCTCCAGCACCACTCCGCTGATCGCCGGGATCGCCGCGGCCGTCGTCGTCGTGGGCGCGGGTCTCGTGATGCTGGCGCGCAAGCGTCGCTCCTCGCAGGCCTGACGGCCTGGCCCGTACCCGGCACAGCCGCTGAGGCCCTTCCGGTTCGCCACCACGGACCGGAAGGGCCTTTGCCGTCTCCGTGGGCCCCGTGGGCCGATGGAGTGAGCGGTGCCGGACTCTCCGCCGGTGACGGCGTGCGGGCACGGAGCGCCCCCTAGCGTGCGGAGGATGAAGCCCGGACGTGTCCGCAGCGCGGGCCTGCTGCATGTCCCGCCCACCACGGGTCCGCACGACGGCGCGCGGCATGCGGCCGCCGACTCGCCGGGCGTCGTGCTGACGACGGGATGCCTCGCGCTGTTTCTGCTCGGCGTGAACACCACGGCCATCAACGCCGCCCTCCCGGCCATCGCCCGGGACTTGGACGTGGGAACGGCCACGCTGAGCTGGGCGGTCGACGTCTACATGCTGGTCGCCGCCGCGCTGGTCGTGCTCAGCGGCAGGCTGGGCGACATGCTGGGGCAGCGGACGGCGGCGCTGATCGGGCTTCCGGTGTTCGCTGCGGGCGCCGTGCTGGTCGCCCTCTCCGCGGACGGCACGCTCCTCGTCGTCGGCCGGCTGGTCCAGGGCCTGGGCGCCACGCTGGTGATGCCCGCGACGACGGCCGTGCTGCGGCTGGCCTATCCGCCGGAACGGCAGGGCTTCGCGCAGGGCGTGTGGGGCGCGGTCGGCGGGTCGGCGTTCGCCGTCGGGCCGCTGATCGGCGGTGTGCTGACCGACGAGTTGTCCTGGCGCTGGGTGTGGTGGGGCAGCGCCGTGTGGGCGCTGGCCGTCGCCGTCCTGGCGCACGTCACGCTGCGCAGCCTGCCGGGCCGTGAGCCGTGGGCCGGCTTCGACGCCGCGGGGACGTCGCTGCTGTGCGTGTCGCTGTTCGCCCTCGTGCTGGCCTTCCAGCAGATCCCGGCGTGGGGTGCGGGCTCCGCGCCGGTCGTCGCGTCCTTCGCCGTCGCGGTCGTCGGACTGGTGGTGCTGGTCGCCGTGGAGTCCCGGCGGACCGCACCCCTGTTGCACCTGCGGCTGCTGCGGAAACCGGCGCTGGTCGCGGCGTGCGTCGGCACCTGCGTGAACACGCTGTTCCTGATCGGCCTGCTGTACTTCTTCAACCTCTATGCCCAGGCAGAGGCCACGTTGGACTACTCGGCGGTCGGCGCCAGCGTCGCGCTGCTGCCGTACGGCGCGTGCATCCTGACCACCTCGCTGCTCAGCGGGCCGCTGTGTGACCGCGTCGGGTTCCGGCTGCCCGTGGCGCTGGGCATGCTGTGCTGCGCGGCGGGCGCGTTCTGGCTGGCGCAGGTGGACGCGGCCTCCGGTTACGGCGACGTGTGGCCCGGGACGGTCGTCCTCGGCCTGGGCGTGGGCATCACGCTGTCCGCGCCGTCGGCCGCCGGCCTGCGCGCCCTGCCGTCGGCCAACGCCGGTGAGGGCGCCGGGATCATCAACGTCTTCCGTTACCTGACGGCTGCTCTGGTGGTCTCCGCGGGGACGCTGCTGTTCCTGACGGCCGGGGGTGAGCGGCTGAACGACCGGCTGGACCGGGCCGGGGTGCCGCGGCAGGACGACATGCGGATCGACCGGCTGCTGACGGGCGTCGGCGAGCGGCTCGACTCCGTCGAGCAGGGCCTGGGCCCGGCGGCGCGCCACGCC